>JAZUGD010000199.1:0-11294 GCA_045641025.1 Eubacteriales bacterium | reverse complement strand
AGTTTCATCGCTTCCGTGATGCTCTCGCAGGCAAGCCCTGCCATGGAGCAGGCAGCCGCTTTCGTCTGTTCTATCGCTATTGCGGGGTGGTTCAAAAATCTTTCCTCAAGACGCTCGGCGTCTCTGAGCTCGGCAATATTCCCCTGCTTGTCTTTTACTATTATACTCACGAATTTCTCGATAAGCCCGATAAGCGGGAAAAGCAGCAGGATGATGACTACTCTGAACACGGTGTTGAGAAGAGCGATACTCACCATGCTCATCGTGCGGTTCATGATATCGAAACTGAAAATCGCGTTTGCGGAATAAAAGAGAATACCGAAAACCGCCGCACCGAGTGTGTCGACAAGAAGATATATGAGAGCAGTGCGTTTACCGTTTGCATTTGCGCCGAGCGCGGAAAGAAGCACGGGCACGGACGCGCCGATTGCAATACCCATGATTACGGGAAGGGCAAGACGGAAATTGACCGCTCCGGTCACCGCAAGTGCCTGCAGGATACCGACAGCCGCAGACGCGCTCTGAATCAGGCAGGTGAAGAGCATTCCGATAAGGATGCCCACCAGAGGGTTTGTAAACCCGGTCAGCATATCGATGAAAGCCTTGCTTTCACGGAGAGGATGAACCGCGTCGGTCATTGCGGAAATGCCGAACATCAGAACGGCAAAACCGAGAAGAATGAAGGCGGTGTGGTGGTTCAGCTCTTTTTTCGTAAACATCAGCAGGACGATGCCGACCACCGCCATAATCGCGGTCAGCGTATCGGTTGAGATAATTTCGAAAATACCGCTTCCGTTTACGGCGGACAGACAAATCACCCATCCGGTAATGCTCGTACCGATTATGGCACCCATGATGATGCCGATAGCCTGCTTGACCTTCATCATGCCGGAGTTAACGAATCCGACGACCATGACGGACGTGGCGGACGAGCTTTGTATTACCGCCGTGACTCCCGTGCCGAGCAGGACTCCCTTGAGAGGATTGCTCGTAAGCTTATACAGTACCATTTCAAGTCTTTCGCCGGATACCTTCATAAGTCCGCTTCCCATAAGGTTCATGCCGAACAGAAACAGCGCAACTCCGCACAGCAGATTTATTACGTTTACAATTCCCATAAAAACCTCTTTATTATAAGATTGCGTTATTCTGCAGTCCCGCTATGAGGGAAAATCACGGTTACGGTCGTTCCGCCGTCGATAACGCTTACAAGCTCGATTCTTGCGCCGTGAAGCTTTGCGGCGTGTTTCACGATTGAGAGTCCGAGTCCCGTTCCGCCCATTGCCTTTGAATGGCTCTTGTCCACACGGTAAAAGCGTTCGAAAATCCGCTCCTTGTCTTCTGCGGGTATTCCGATTCCGGTATCGCTGACCGACAGCAGAATCTCATCTGCGGTACGTTCGACCTTTATGCTGACCGAGCCGCTTTCTCGGTTGTATTTGATGGCGTTGTCGGTCAGATTGTAAACGATACTGCCGAGCAGCTCGGGAACTCCGGTAAGCACGGCGGGCTCTCCCGAAACCGACAGGGTAACGTTTTTCTCCTGTGCGGCGGGAGTCAGAATACGTACCGTTTCCCGTGCAATCTCAAGAAGATCAATCTCTTCGCGCTTGTTCTCAACAGAACCGTCATCAAGCCTTGACAGACCGATGATGTCCTCTACAAGGGCTATCATGCGTTGCGATTCCGCATAGATGTTATCGTAAAAACGTCCTGTGTCTTCTTCTCTGACCATGCCGTTTTTCAGGAGCTCCGCATATCCCGAAATGGACTGAAGCGGAGTCTTCAGCTCATGCGAAACGTTTGCGGTGAATTCACGGCGCATTTTCTCCGATTTTTCTTTTTCGGTAACGTCGAATATCAGGATTACGATACCGCTTACGGCATCGTCGGTGATTACCGGGCTGGCGTTCACCTGATAGTCCGTTTCGGCTATTCTCATCGTCATGTCCGCGTGTTCGCCGTTTTTCGCCTTGCGCAGAAGCTCCTGCAGCTCGAGAGAATGGTTCAGGAGAAGAATATCCCTGCCGACGCAGTAGCTGCTGGCGGAAAGAAGGTCGGCGGCGGCTTTGTTGATGCTGAGAATGATACCGCTTTCGTTAAGAAGAACGAGTCCCTCGTTCATGTTTGCGGTGGCTGCGGCAAACTCTTTCTTTTTGCGTCTCAGCTCGGACGATTGCTTTCTCAGCTGCTGCTGCTGATTGTCTATACGTTCAAGCAGAGGACGGAGTTCTTCGTAGCCTTTATTTTCATACGGTTCGTCGAGATTTATCTCGTTAAGCGGCTGTACGATTTTCTTCGACAGCTTTGAGGCAAACACAAACGCTATGACAAAAGCAATGATAATTACGACAATTATCGGCTGGAACATGATGATAAGCAATGACAGAACCGTCAGGTGCGAGCTTGAAAGACGGATTACGGAGCCGTCGGAGAGCAGCTTCGCGGAATAAATCTGACGTTCCGTCAGCGTGGAGGAATAACGCGTGCTTTCGCCGTATCCGTTTTTGAAGGCTTCCTTGATTTCCTCTCTGTCCGAATGGTTTCCCATGCTGTCGGCGTTTGATTCGCTGTCGTACAAAACGATGCCGTCAGCGGAAATCCACGTTATACGCGGACTGTCTGAGGAGTAGTCGGTGAGATATGCGTTCCCCTCGTGTTCGACTCCCTGCGCCGCAAGCTCAACCTGTGCCTTCAGCTGCTTTTTCTGGGTGCTTGAGAAATACTCGTACAAAGCCCCCAGAATAATAACTACCGTGGCAATAAAAACCGCGCCCGCCGCAATACAAATCGACTTGAAAATATTACTTCTCATTCTTCTCCGGGCTCCATTTTGTAGCCGACACCGCGGACGGTCTTAATTAAGTCTCCGGAAGAGCCCAGCTTCGTGCGGAGTGTTCCGATATGAACGTCGACCGTGCGCGTTTCGCCCGTGAAATCCGCGCCCCATACGCTGCCGAGCAGTTGTTCACGTGAGAATACGTAGCCGACGTTGCTCATGAACACCGCAAGAAGCTCGTATTCCTTGAGCGTAAGCTCGATTTTGTCACCGTCGGCAAGTACCGTGTGGGTATCACGGTTCAGGGTAAGATTGCCCGCAGTAAGAACGTCTGCCGCATTCCTCGGCGCAGCGCGGCGAAGCACTGCTTTAACGCGGCTGATAAGCTCCATCATGCCGAACGGCTTTGTCAGATAATCGTCTGCGCCCGAATCAAGTCCGATTACCTTGTCGTATTCCGTGCCTTTTGCCGTTGCCATGATTACCGGAACGTAGGAGGTGCGGTTATGCGAACGAAGCTTTTTAAGGACAGACAGTCCGTCCTCGCCGGGAAGCATAATATCAAGCAGGATAAGCTCGGGAACGGTCTCGCGCAGCGCGTCGTACAATTCCTCGGCGCAGGTGAAGCCGCGGGTCTCAAACCCCGCGGTATTAAGCGTATACTGCATTAAATCACGGATGCTCGTATCATCTTCGACGCAAAAAATCATATAACCGGACCTTTCCTTATATTTTTATTTATTATATCATTAAAACTTAAAATCAAATACCGTGCTGTTGTAAAATCGGTGTAAAGTGGGCTGCCGCTCAAATCAAATAAAAATGCCGTCCGTATTCCGGACGGCATTTTTGCGTGATTATTCAGCTTCAACGACCTCAGCGTCGGGAGCGTTCTTCTTGATGCTCTCGATACCGTTGAGGCAGCCTGCCTTTGCCTTGTAGCCTTCGCCGGTGGCGATGATTTCACCGTTCTTTGCCTTCAGGCGGAAACGGTATTCGCCGGCCTTGTCGAGGTAAACCTCGAACTTAGGATGCTTAAGGGTTTCAAATCCTTCAACGGTCTGGTCTTCGATGCCGCCTGCGCAGCAGTTTCTTACGCTCTCGATACCTGCAAGGCAGCTTGCCTTTGCACTGTAAATCTCGGAGCTGGCGATGATTTCGCCGTTGCCTGCTTTAAGATCGAATTTGAAACCGGTCTTGGCTTCTTTAACAACAAACTTTCCCATTTTGAATTCCTTCTTTCGATATGTTTCGCAAGAGACAAACGTTCAGTCCCTTCCGTTTTCAATTATATTATAACACAAGGGAACGCCCTTGTAAATATTTTTTTGAAATTCCTCAGTCTTCGGGGTAGAGAATTACCTTTATCGACTTCTGGTGACGCATGAGGTCGATGGCCTCGTCGAAATGAGAGATTGTCATCTTGTGGGAAATCATCGACTTGAGGTCAAGCTTTCCCGCAACGACGAGGTTCATTACGTTTCTCCACGAGAGCCAGTTGTAGCCGAAATGACCCTTGATGCTGATGGCGGAGTCGACCACGGGGTCAAGGCTGTGACCGAAGGGCTTCGGGTCGTAGCCTATCTTGACTATCTGACCGATGCTCGGGCGGGTAATCGCCATGGCGTTCTGCAGTACCACCGCAACGCCCGCGCAGTCGCAAACGAGAGAGACTCCCTCGCCGTTCGTTATCTTCATGACCTCGGCAACGCAGTCGCACTTGTCGCTGTATATGACGTCGGTCGCGCCGAACTTCTTTGCAAGCTCCATTCTCTCCGCATCGGACGAAAGCCCGATTGCGATGATTTTGGCAGCGCCCGCAGCGGCGGCGTTTTGAATGCTGAAGAGGCCGAGCGCGCCTACTCCGAATACCGCAACGTACTCGCCGGGCATCAGGTGAGACTCCTGCACGACCGCCATGTAAGCGTTACAGCACGGGTCGAGAATAGCCGCCTCCTCAAACGACATGCATTCGGGTATGCGCATGAGGCAGTTCGGGTAAATCTTCATGATATCGCCGTTAATCTTCACGTATTTCGTGAAGCCGCCGTCCATGCCGTAGCCGATGCCGAGACGGTCGGGGCAGGCGAGAAAATCGGCAGTCGAGCATGCGTAGCACTTGCCGCATACGTATCCCGTGTTTTCGGATACCACGCGGTCGCCGACCTTCCACTGCTTTACGTTTTTGCCGACCTTTGCCACAACGCCCGAAAACTCGTGGCCGAGCACTACGGGCGGGTGAAGTATGTTCGCGTGATGACCGTCAACGAACGCCATGTCGCTTCCGCAGACGCCCGCCGCCTTTACCTCAATCAGAAGGTCGTCGTCGCCGATTTCGGGTACGGGAACCTCTCTTATTTCCACTCCGCCGGGACCGGGAGCCGTTTTAACTACCGCTTTCATATATGCCTCCGAAAATTATTCTTTTATTTCGGGCAGAGGCTCGCGACGTCCGAAAGCCTGAGCACCGATAACACCGCCGAGAATGACGATGATACTTACGATTTTAACCGCGATGTCCACTCTCTCACCGGGGAAGACGATAACACTCACGATAAACGTGACGACGGTCGAAAGCCCCGAGAAAATCATCGCCTGAGATGCCTGCAGATAGTTCATCGAGTAGTTGTACGCCGTGTATTCGAGCGCGAACGCGAATACGCCGTACAGAAGAATGCAGATAACGAACTTCGGGCTTGCAAGCGGAGCGATTACCGCGGATACGTTGCCCGCGTTCGTCGCAACCGCTAACACGTCTACCATAACCGTCGCGCAGAGGAAGCATCCGAACGTGCGCTCAAACGAGGTGAGGTCGCCCGATGCTTTTCGGGTGAACATGCCGTAGCCGACGCCTGCGGCAACGGTCAGCAGGAGAAATAACACTACGGGCAGACTGATGACACCCGCCTCCTCGGACGAGTGACGCGCCGCCACGACGGTGTAGAACACCACTCCCGCGACGGAAAGTATGCTGAACACTACCTGAAGCACCGTCGGGTACTCACGCAGGAATATCGCGCCGAACACGAGTGCGAACACCGGCATCGTCGCCACCATGACGGAAACGTAAAGAGACGACGCGCCGTTCTGTATTGCGTAATGCGTGCCTATGTAATAGAGAAGCGGGTCGCAGAGCCCCATGAAGAATATCGGCAGCAGCTTCTTTGCACCGAGACGCTTTATTTTGCCGAAGTCGGGCTTTGCAATCGGTATGCACAGCGCCATTACGATAACGCATACCGTGCACTGATACGCCAGAATGATGAGCGGCGTCGGCGAGATGCCGTCAATGTTGTTGATTATCTTTTCAAGAATGAAGTTGAAGCCGAGAATGAAGTTTGCGCCCGCTCCCGCGAGCAGTGCACCGAGTCTGCGATTTTTCATTTACGTCCGTATCCTTTTGTCTTTATGCTTCAATTATACCTTATCTTTACGTATTTTTCAAGAGAAAACGCGTGCATCAGCCGATGCACGCGTTGTTTTCTTCGAACCTTTCGCATATTCCGTCAATGAGCTCGCGGTTCCGAAGTGCTTCCGTCCATTCTTCGGGAATGGTGTCATATCCGTACAGCACCCCCGCAAGCGCACCCGCAGTCGCGCCTACGGTGTCGGTATCGTCGCCTAAATTTACGGCAAGAAGCACGCATTCCTTATACGATCCGCCGTTAAGCACACACCACAGTCCCGCCTCGAGCGTATCGACGACGTAGCCGCTGCTGCGTATCTCCCCGCGTCACAGAGAAGCGAACCCGGGCTCGAAAATACGGGCATATGCGTCAAGCTCACCGTCTCCCGCAAGGTACTCGCGTGCCTTGGCGAGCCCTGCGTACACTCCGTCTTTGCCTTTGCCGTCGATGAGCTCCCACATTACGTACGCGTAAATGATACATCCGATAACGGAGCGGCGGTGAGCGTGAGTGAGCGCGGATGCCGTCCCGATTATATCGAGTCTGTCGCGCATGCCGCGCAGATACAGATACAGCACGAACGGGTATATCCTCATAAGCGAGCCGTTGCCGTTCGAGAACTCGTCACGCCCGCCGCAGTCGGCCGCGGGGATACGCTCCCTCTCGTATTTCGTTATCGCGCACGAGCAGGTGTTGCCCATGTCGAACGTGCTTCCCGTAGGCGTAAAGGCCCCCTCCTCGTACCACGAGACGAAATTCTCCATAATGCCGTCAAAGTCGCATTCTCCGTCGGCAAGAACGTCGAGAGCGCACAGCGCCATGGACGTATCGTCCGACCACGAGCCCGCGGGCACGGGATACGTACCGTAGCCCTCCATTCCCGTCACGGGACTGCCGTCAAGCTCTTCTCTCGACGCAAATTCCACCGGTACGCCGAGTGCATCCGCGACCGCATGACCGTAAACCGCCGATTTGATTAAATCATTCATAAAAGCACCTCTTTTCTTTGTTGTCTATATTATATCACATTATATCTCCCAAAGGTCGCTCATAAGGCGACAATACGAAACCGCCGCTCGACAGAGCGGCGTTTCGGCTTTATCCTTCGTAAATTATTTCTTTATTATCGGTAACGGTGAAACCGTCGCCCCATTTTTTGACCCAGTTCAGCGCCGCTTCCTCCGTCATGTCGAGTTCGAAACGCAGGTGATAACCGTCTGTGGTGTATATGCAGTACGGGTCCATACCCGTCTTGCGGATACATTCGATAAAGCGGTTATAGCGCTCGTTCAGTACGGCCATCCGTTCGGTGTCGTGCGCCTTGTATGCAAGCGGAAGCCCCGAGTAACAGCCCATGTACAGCATATGCATGCTCAGCGCGGTGACCGAAAGCTCAATCTCGCTGTTGTCGGCAAGAAGAAGGGCACGGTCGAACAGTTCAACGAAGTGATCGAAATAGTTGTTGTAATAATACTCGTCAAAGCGTATCTCCGCCTGAGCGTGACCGCCGTCCCAGCAGGTCCAGCATCCGGTACGGTCAAACGCCTCAATCCAGTATCCGACGTACTCGTCAATCAGGTGCCATGCGTCACCGTACTCGTTCTCCATGTACTTCTCATAGTAGACCTCAAATTCTTCCTCGGTCAAAGAGGGGTTCCACTGTATCTGTTCGGCAAGCTCATACTGTATCTTCGAGAGCCCCTGACCGTAATTGAGACACTGCCAGAATATGCCGTCAACACCGAGAGAAGCGAGATACCTGAAGTCGGAATACAGGTTATCAAGCACTGTGAACTGAAGGAACACCGCGTCAAGCGCATAGCACCATACGTATACGCTGTCGCAGATGTCACACCAGCCCTCAAGCCATGCGGCGTAGTCCTTGTTGTTCCTTTTGTTGAAGTTGATAACTCCCTTGCATTCCGAACCGTCAAGCGGATGGTTAGAGCAGTTAAGGTCGGTGCAGAACGTGACGGATACGTACTTCGATGCCTTCGTTACCTTCGGCGGCTCGTTTGAGCCGGAGTATGCGAATATCTGGTAGTAAAGTCCGGGGTAGCTCTCACCCATTTCCTCCGAGAGACGGTTTGCAAAGCGGAGCACCGCACCGCTGTTTGCGCCCTCTTCTTTGAGAACGCGGCGGCAGTTCAGGCACTGACAGTATATGTTGTTGTCGCCCTGCGCCAGATCAATTGCGAAAAAGTCGCGTCCGATAACGCGTCCGGCGTCGAGCTGTGCCTCGATATAGTCGGTGATGTTTCCGACACACGTCTGATAGTTGTCCTCGTCGGTATAGCACATCTGCTCGTAACCGACGTAAAAGCCGCACCACTCGTTTTGAGACATGCCGTGACAGCATTTTTCCATAACTCCGTAGGAATTCTGCACGGGAGTGGGAGTGGCTCTTTCGTTAACGATACGTGCGAACGCGGGAGTACCGCCCTGATAACATTCAAAAAAGTCAAACGCGGGAATCTCGGTTTTGTCAAGCCCTGCCGCTACGTCAATAAGGTCTGCGTCACGAAGATGCGATTCACCGAAGATGAGTGCGTCCCAGCCGCATTCGTTCTCAAGGAAGCGCCATACGCCGTACAACGAGCCGCGCTTTACCGCGCCCTCGAATACGAGATTGCCGTCTTCCTCAAAATAGCGGTAACCGTCGAAGCGGAAGTCCTCACGGTCGGAGAAGCGGAATTCTATTGTTTTGCCACTGTATCCCGCGGGAGCGTAGACGAGCTTTGCACCGCACGCCTTCTCGACGAGACGGATAAGCTCATCAGCCGCGAATTTCATGTTCTCGTTCGCGTCTTCTGCGAGTACGATTTTATATTCCGAAATATCCGTGCCGAAAAGACGGAGCTCTTTTATTCTTGCGCCCTCGTGGTAAACGGTGTCCTCAACCGCTCTGCCCGCCTCGATTGCCTTGGCGTATTTTCTGCACGCCGCGTCGAGAGCGTCGCCGGTCTTGCCGAAGAGGAGCACGGCGTCACCGTCCGTGCGGATTATATAACCGTCGGACTCGAACGCGTCCATGTTGACGCCGTATCCGCTGTCGGAGCCGATGCCGAGCACGAGCCTGTCGGGTATTCCGCCGAGACGCTTATCGAGATACTCCGCGTATTTTTCCGTACCCGACGAGGTAGCCTCGACGTTTGTGCGGGCGGGAGTCTCCGCGCACGACGCAAGAGCCGTGAGCGTCATCACCGCGCCGAGAATGAGAGATACCGTTTTTGTGATTTTCACTTTATAATGTCCTTGTCATGTATTGTAATATAAGTATACCACATGCCGCAAGCTTGTGCAACATGCAAAAACGGGGATTCACTTATGCGGTGAATCCCCGTTCGGGCTTATTCAGTTAGCCCTCGTATATTATGTTTCCGTCGTCGGTTACGGTGAAGCCGGTACCCCAGTCCTTTATCCACCACAGTGCCGCTTCTGCGGCAAGAGTCGTCTCATAGCTGAAGCGCATGGCGTCGATGTCGTGAATCGAGGACGGGTCCTGACCCGTCTTGCGGATGCATTCGATAAAGCGGTCGTAGCGTTCGCTCAGCGTGGCGATTCTGTCCGTGTCTCCTGCCATTACCGCCGCTTTGAGTGATGTGTAGCAGCCCGAGTACAGCATGTGCATGCTGAGCGCGACTATCGAAAGCTCAATCTCGCTGTTGTCGGCAAGGAGCAAAGCCTTATCGAACAGACCTACGAAATAGTCGAAATTCGACGCGTAGTATAACGTGTCAAAGCGGGCTTCTCCGAGCGAGTGACCGTTGCCGTTCCAGCAGCTCCAGCATCCCATTCGGTCGGAGGATTCGATCCAATACCCGATATATTCGTCGATAAGGTGCCATGCGTCGCCGTATTCGTTCTGCATGAACTTTTCGTAGTAAGCCTCAAATTCTTCCTCGGTCATGTCGGGATTCCACATGATCTGCTCACCGAGCTCATACTGGATGAGGGAGACACCCTGACCGAAGTTCTGACACTGCCAGAAAATTCCGTCAACGCCGAGAGATGCGAGGTATTTGAAGTCGGGATATACCGTGTCGAGCACGGTGTACTGTAAGAACGACTTGTCGAGCGCGTAGTACCATACGTACACGTTGTCACATATGTCGCACCATCCCTCAAGCCATTCGGCATAGTCCTTGTTGTTTCTCTTGTTGTAGCTGAGCTGACCGTCGCCGCAGCCGGAGCCGTCGAGCGGGTGGTTCGAGCAGTTGAGGTCGGTGCAGAAGGTAACGGATACGTACTTTGATGCCTTCGTTACCTTCGGCGGCTCGTTCGAGCCGGAGTATGCGAAGAACTGATAATAGAGTCCGGGATAAGTTTCGCCTATCTCTTCGGAGAGACGGTTGGCAAAGCGGAGAATCGCTCCGGAATTGCCGCCCTCTTCCTTCAGGACCTTCTGACACTCCTTGCAGGTACAGTAGCTGAAGTTGTCGCCCTGCGCGATGTCAATAGCGAAGAAATCGCGTCCGATAATGCGTCCGGCGTCGAGCTGTGCCTCGATATAGTCGGTGATGTTCTCCACACACGTCTCATAGTTTTCCTCGTTCGTGTAGCACATCTGCCGTGAGGCAACGGAGAAGCCGCACCATTCGTAGGCCTGCATACCGTGAGAGCAGTTTCTCATTACGCCGTAAGAGTTCTGCACTGTGTTCGGCGTTGCTCTGTCGCTGCGTATTCTTGCAAACGCAGGCGGGTCCTCCTGGTAGCATTCGAAATAGTCGAACGCGGGAATCTCGGTTTTGTCAAGTCCTGCCGCAACGTCAATAAGATCTGCGCTCTGAAGCTTCGACTCACCGAAGATGAGCGCATCCCAGCCACACTCGTTCTCAAGGAAACGCCATACGGCGTACATCGAGCCTCTCTTTACCGCGCCCTCGAATACGAGGTTTCCGTCCTCCTCAAAGTAACGGTAACCGTCGAAGCGGAAGTCCTCGCGGTCGGAGAAGCGGAACTCTATTGTTTTGCCACTGTATCCCGCGGGAGCGTAGCCGAGCTTTGCGCCGCACGCCTTCTCGACGAGACGGATAAGCTCATCAGCCGCGAATTTCATGTTCTCGTTCGCGTCTTCTGCGAGTACGATTTTATATTCCGAAATATCC
>JAZUGD010000198.1:0-10611 GCA_045641025.1 Eubacteriales bacterium | reverse complement strand
AAGGATACCGCGCTCGAACGCCGCTTCCAGCCGGTCATCGTCAAGGAGCCGAGCGAGGAGGATACCGAAAAGATTCTCCGCGGAATCAAGCATTATTACGAGGAATTCCACGGTGTCAAAATCCCCGATATGACTCTCGCGGCGGCAGTACGCCTCAGTGAAAGATATATAAACGACCGTTTCCTCCCCGATAAGGCAATCGACCTCATCGACGAGGCGGCGTCGCATATTTCACTTTCGAGCCGCGCGATTAACGAACGCCGCGAGGCTCTTGAGCGCAAAATGCTCATCGACAAGAGAATCACCGATCTTGAATCGAGCAGACCGGGAGACGAGTCCGAGCAGTCGGTGCTTGACAGCTATTACCGTGCCGTTGCCGACGCAAAAGCCGAGGCAATGAGACTTGACGGTACCATAGCGTCTCTGAGGGACGAATGCGAAAAGGTCGTAATGACCGTCTCCGACCTTGCCGACGTTATCGAGATATGGACGGGCGTACCCGCCTCATCCATCACCGAGGACGAATACGACAGACTTGCCGCACTTGAGGTAAACCTTTCAAAGAGACTCATAGGTCAGGACAAGGCGGTAAGCGCCGTCGCACGAGCGATACGCAGAAGACGCGCGGGCATCACCGCCGCTCACAGACCCGTTTCGTTTATATTCGCAGGTCCCACGGGTGTCGGTAAAACCGAGCTCGTCAAGGTGCTTGCCGCGGAGCTTTTCTCATCCCCCGATAAGCTTATAAGGCTCGATATGAGCGAATACATGGACAAGTTCTCGGTATCCCGAATCGTAGGCTCGCCTCCCGGATACGTCGGTTACGACGACGCCGGACAGCTTACCGAAAAGATACGCCGTAACCCCTATTCCGTAATTCTGCTTGACGAGATAGAGAAGGCTCATCCCGACGTTATGAACATAATGCTTCAGATACTCGACGACGGGCACATCTCCGACTCTCACGGACACGACGTAAGCTTTGAGAATACCGTAATCGTAATGACCACCAACGCGGGTGCGCTCGGCGGAAACGCATATGCGGGCTTTACCGAATCGGAGGAAACGTCAACCGACCGCGACCATCAGAGAACGCTCAAGGCGCTGTCCGATTTCCTTCGCCCCGAGTTTATCAACCGCGTGGACGAGATAATAACCTTCCGTCATCTCGAAGCCGAAGACTTCACGAAAATTGCCGGACTTATGCTCGGCGAGCTTCGCGACGCACTTGCGGAGAGGGACATCGCGTTCACGTTTACCGACGAAGCCGCGGCGTATATCGGACGCGAATCGTATTCCGTCAAATACGGCGCACGCAACATGAGAAGATACATCCAGACCGAGGTGGAGGACAAAATCGCCACCCGCCTCGTCGACGAGAGAGGTAATATCTCCCGTGTACTTCTGACCGCGGAAGACGGCGGTCTTGTCATAACGGCGGAATAAACATGAAAAACAAAGCAAAATGGGCGAGCGCGTCACCGGACGCGCTTCTCGCCTCTTTCGGCTCCGAGCGCACCCGCGGGCTTGACAAAAAGTCAGTCGCCGAAAAACGCAGACGCTTCGGCAGAAACGAGCTGTGGGAGTTCGACGGTGCACTCGACGCGCTGAAACGCTCAAGCGGAACGTCGCTTCTCGGTCCCGCGCTGATGCTTGCCGCCGCGATTGCGGCGTACGCCTTCGGCAGATGCCCCGATTTGTGGCTCGTTATAATTTCGCTCGTTCTCGGGCTCTGTCTGCGCGGTGCGATAAAGATTATCTATACCGAAACTGACGGCAAGGCGAAGCGTGCGAAAATCCCTTCCGTTACAACCGTGCGTGACGGTGTTGAAGTCTCCGTCAAAGCCGACGCTCTCGTCCCCGGGGATATTATCGTGCTCCGTGCGGGAGACACGGTACCCGCCGACTGCAAGCTGCTTGAGGCGGAGGCACTCTGCGTGAACGAACACGGAGCGGGCGGGGAAGACAAAGCAATACAGAAGAACTGCGGAATAGCGCTCGCGGCAGCCGACGAAGCGCTCGACGACTGTATATACGCGTTTTCCGCCGTCATCTCGGGTGAGTGCCGTGCACTCGTCGTCGCCACTGGCGAGAGAACTCTTGCCGTGAAAAACCGCGGTAAGGCCAAACTCGCGGGAGAGGGCGATACCGAACGTATCCGCAGACTCTCGTCACTCGGTGTGAAAATATCGACCGCTGCATATATAGCGGCGTTCGTGTCCGTAATTCTCGGCGTGCTGATACCGCTCTGCAAGCTCGATTTCACGGGCGTGTTCATCATTTTTCTCGCATTTGCGGTCACCTCGTGCGGAGACCTTCTTCCGTCGGTCGGAAGATTGCTTTACGTGCTTGAGGAGCGTGCGGCGTCACGTGACGGAATCCGCTTCAGAGGAGCGGACAGCTACGAAAAGCTCACTTCCTGCGATACCGTCGTAATAGCCGACCCGTCGTATCTCAGCTCCGGTAAAGCCGAGCTTACGGGTATCTTCACCGCCTCCGGCGAATGCGATACCGAGGAAGGGGAAGACGTTCTTGCGCTTCTCTCGGCATCCGTCAGAGGCTCGTCCGACGTGAAGCGAAGCAGTGCCGTCGCTCACGCCGTGGAGGATAAATTCCCCGACGCGGAAAAGAGAGACGCGTTCCTTGCACAGTCCGCGCGGAAATATTACAGCGTGGAAAAGACGTTCGTTTCGTCTCCGGGCGGCGGACTTACCTATACTCTCTATTTCGAGGACAACGCGTTCCGTTTTGCCGCAGTCGGCGCGATAGACGATATTATCGGACGCTGTACTCACATAAGAATAAACGGCAGAGACGAAAAACTGACGTCCGCAAACCTCGCCCCGCTGCTTGCGGCGGCGTCGAAAACGTCGGAGCGCTCGTCGATGCTCATCTGCGTTGCCGTAAGAGAGTCGCCTTACAACAGCCTTAAAAGGCTTTCGGTGCTCTCCGTCAATCTGACACTCGTCGGCTTCGTGGCGGTAAACGTGCCTCCCGTTGAGGGCTTTGCGGACTATACCGCAAAGCTTGAAGCATCAGGAGTCGGTGCCGTAGTGCTTACCGACCTCTCCGGTGAGAGCGTAAGCTTCGAGCGCTGTGCGGGAATAATCGGCTCCAAAGAAGATATAATCACCGCGGAAAGTTCCGCGTCTGCCGCAAGCGCATATATTGCTGAGGACAAAACCGTAAGCGCCGTGTATTCGCCGTCCCCCGAATTCACCGACGGGTTCGTTACCGCTCTTGCAAAAGCGGGAAAGAAGCCGCTCGTTATCTCGGCACTCGATTTTGCCGCAAGAGAAGGCTGCGCGTTCGTGTCCTACGGCACGGACAGTCCCGCATCCGATGCGGCTGCACCGAAGCACGGCAGAGGTACCTGCGGTGTGCTTGACTCGGTGTGCAGATGCACGGCGACGGAGCGTACGCTCGGTCTGCTTGTCCGTGCGCTTCTCGTGTCGCAGACGGTAAGGCTTCTGCTTTGCCTGACCGCGGTATTCGGCACCACCTTCGTTTATCCCTCAATCGTATGCTTCTGGGGCGCGGTGCTCGACCTTGTCGGAATCATTATTGCCGTGACGAGAATGAACGGAGCGGGGAAGAGAAAGAAACGCTGACGGTACTTGAAAATATGCTTCCGTCGGTGTATAATATAACAGCACTATATCAAGGCAAAGGAGAATTTCAAATTGGCACAGGAAAACGAATGCACGCATGACTGTTCAACCTGTTCCGCGAACTGCTCATCCCGTGAGCAGAGCGCTCCCACGTTCGAGCCTCAGAACAGCGAAAGCCATGTAAAGCACGTAATCGGAGTTGTCAGCGGCAAGGGCGGCGTAGGTAAATCAATCGTCACCTCAATGCTTGCCGTTGTTATGCAGCGCCGCGGTCTCAAGTGCGCGATACTCGACGCGGATATCACCGGTCCTTCCATTCCGAAGGCGTTCGGAGTAAAAGGACAGGTCTTCACCGTAGGCGATAACCTCATCCCGCTTGAGAGCACCACCGGCATCAAGGTAATGTCCGTAAACCTTCTTCTCGACGAGGAAACCAAGCCCGTCGTATGGAGAGGCCCCGTCATCGCGGGCGCGGTCAAGCAGTTCTGGACCGACGTCGCGTGGGAAGACGTAGACTATATGTTCGTGGATATGCCTCCGGGAACCGGAGACGTACCGCTTACCGTATTCCAGTCAATACCGCTCGACGGTGTTGTCGTCGTATCGACTCCTCAGGATCTCGTGTCCATGATAGTCGAAAAGGCGGTCAACATGGCGGGCCTTATGAACATACCCGTAATCGGTATGGTTGAGAATATGTCCTACGTGAAGTGCCCCGACTGCGGCAAGGAAATCCGCGTATTCGGCAAGGGAGCAGACGGCGAGCTCTGCGGTCATCCCGTGCTTGCGAAGGTTCCGCTTGACCCGAGCCTCACCGCACTTTGCGACAAGGGTATTATCGAGCTTATGGAGAACGACTACGTCGACGCCGCAGCGGACGCCGTAGAGCGTTTTGTCGAGCAAAAATAATCAAAAAGAGAGAGCACGCACCCGCGTGTATCTCTCTTTTGTCTTGTATAGCTCCCGCAGGGGAATATTTCTTACGAAATTTTAATAAAATTTTCGCGAAACGTATGGAAATAAGCGAAAATATGTTGTATAATAATGTGATTAAAATTCAAATCAATTTCCGGGAGGATAAAAACCTATGAAGAAACAGTTGACCACAATTGCGTTCACCGGAACGCCCGAGCAGGAGAAGCAGCTTGACGAGGTAATCGCCAAGCTCAAAGGCGAGAAGGGTTGCCTTATGCCCATCATGCAGCAGGCTCAGGATATCTACGGATATCTGCCCCCTGAAGTACAGAAGCATATCGCCCTTGCTCTCGGCATCCCCGTATCCGAGGTTTACGGTGTAGCAACCTTCTACTCTCAGTTCCTTCTCAATCCGAAGGGCGAGCATCCCATCAACGTATGTCTCGGTACCGCGTGCTACGTAAAGGGAAGCGGCAACCTTATGGATAAGTGCAAAGAACTGCTCGGCCTCGAGGTCGGCGGCATCACGCCCGACAAGAAGTTCAGCCTCGACGCAACCAGATGCGTCGGTGCATGCGGACTTGCTCCCGTTCTTATGGTAGGCGAGGACGTATACGGCAGACTTACTCCTGACGACGTAAAGGGTATTCTCGACAAGTACAACTGATGAAAATATCAGAAATCAAGGACCTTCTTTCCGCCGACGTGCTCTGCGGCGAGGATGAGCTCGGGTGTGAGGTCTGCTCCGCCTGCTCAAGCGACATGATGAGCGACGTGCTTGCGTTCGTTAAGGACCAGGCGGTGCTGCTTACCGGACTCGTAAATCCTCAGGTCGTAAGAACTGCGGAAATGATGGATATGCGCTGCATAGTATTCGTCAGAAAGAAAACTCCCACTGAGGAGATGATAAATCTGGCGGAGGCATCGGGGCTCGTTCTCATGAAGACCGGACTCCGTATGTTCGAGGCATGCGGAAAGCTCTACAGTGCCGGGCTTTCAGGGCACATAGGTGACTGATATGGGCGAAGAAAACGTTGTTTTCCGTTATGACGTTGACGGCAACGACTTTTCGTCTGCCGGCGCAGCATCAGCAGCGGTAAAAAAGAATCTTCGTCAGCTCGGGTTCTCCCCCGACATTATCCGCCGCGTGGCAATCGCCATGTACGAAGGCGAGATAAATATGGTGATACACGCAAACGGCGGTATCGCCGAAGTGGAGGCCTCGGCAGATAAAATCAAAATGGTCCTCAGTGACCACGGTCCCGGAATCGAGGACGTGGATAAAGCTATGCAGGAGGGTTTCTCGACTGCAAAGGAAAATATCCGTTCTCTCGGCTTCGGTGCCGGAATGGGACTGCCCAACATGAAAAAATACACCGACACCATGGAAATAGAAACCGTGGTAGGTGAGGGCACGACCGTAACAATGACGGTAAATACTTGACACATTTGAGGTGAGCACAATGACGGAAACCAGCCACTCCGTTTCTCTTGACGTTGAAAAATGCAAGGGATGTACCCACTGCGTGAGAAGATGCCCCACGGAAGCGATTCGCGTTCACGGAGGCAAGGCCAGTATCAATCCGCAAAAGTGTATCGATTGCGGAGAATGTATCAGAGTATGTCCGTACAGTGCCAAAAAGGCAACACACGATCCCTTCGAGGTGCTGAACGACTATAAGTACAAAATCGCGCTTCCCGCCCCGTCCCTGTACGGTCAGTTCGACCATCTGGACGACATCGACTACGTTATCGACGGACTTTATAAGCTCGGATTTGATAAAGTATACGAGGTGGCAAAGGCGGCGGAGCTTGTCTCCGAATATACGAGGGAGTACATGAAAAAAGAAGGGCTCGAAAAGCCCGTCATCAGTTCTGCCTGCCCCGTAGTCGTGAGACTCATCAGTCTGCGTTTTCCTTTCCTCTGCGATAACATCCTGCCTTTCCTGCCGCCGATTGAGCTGGCGGGCAAGCTGGCACGCGAGGAAGCACTGGCTGAACATCCGGAACTTACCGCAGATGATATCGGATGTATCTTCATCTCCCCCTGTCCCGCAAAGTACAGCTACGTCAAAAACGGCTTCAGCGACGGCAGAAAGAGCTACGTTGACGCGGTTCTCTCCTCGTCGGACGTATATTTCAGGCTTGTCGGTGTCATGAAGGGAATTACATCTCCCGAGGCATCAACCGAAGCGGGCAACCTCGGCATCAGCTGGGCTGTTACCGGAGGAGAATGCACGTCCATATTCAACGAGAAATATCTGGCGGCAGACGGTATCGAAAACGTTATCCGCGTGCTTGAACAGATAGACAATTCCGATTTCCCCGAGCTTGAGTTCGTAGAGCTGAACGCCTGCATGGGCGGATGCGTCGGCGGAGTTATGAACGTCACGAATCCGTACATAGCAAAAGCAAGGATACATTCCCTCAGAAGGTACCTTCCCGTTTCTCCCAACATGAAGGGCGGAGACGTGGAAATACCCGAAAGCGTTCTGCTTCCGGAGGTCGGATATTATCCCACTCCCGCTCTGTCGGAGGACAGAATGGAAGCGATGAGGATGATGGCGGATATTCAGGAAATAAGAAAAGATCTGCCCAATCTCGACTGCGGTTCCTGCGGAGCACCCTCCTGCGCGGCATTCGCGGAGGACGTAATCACCGGCGCGGCAAGAGCCGACGAGTGTGTGGTGTATATGCTTCAGGCATACAGGAACTATACAGATTCGCACGCAAACGAAAAAGCGGAGAAAAACGATGAAACTCAGTGAACTCGCCGGTTGTCTGAAACTCGAACCGCTGTGCGGTGACCTTGACGCCGAGGTTACCGGCTGCTATGCCGGAGACCTTCTCAGCTGGGTCATGAGCCACGCGGAGGAGGGCAACGTCTGGGTGACCATAATGTCCAATCTCAACGTAGTCGCCGTGGCGAGCCTTACCGATGCGGCATGCGTCATAATGGCGGAGGGAGTGAGTCCCGACCCCGACGCGCTTGAAGCCGCAAAGGCAAAAGGCGTTACGCTGTTTTCAGACAGCCGCAGTACTTACGAGCTTTGCCGCGAAGTAGGCAAGGTGCTCGATGAATAAGTATTATTACGATCTGCACGTACATTCCTGCCTGTCCCCCTGCGGGGATAACGAAAGCACTCCCGCGAATATTGCGGGAATGGCGGCGGTAAAGGGTCTGCAGATCGCCGCTCTGACCGACCATAACACCACTCTTAACCTGCCTGCGTTCTTCAAGGCGTGCAAGGCGTACGGGGTAATTCCCGTAGGCGGCATGGAGCTTACAACGGCGGAGGATATACATCTGCTGTGTCTCTTCAGGGACCTTGAGGGTGCGATGGATTTCGGCAAAGAAGCGGACAAGAGACGAATCAGAGTCAAAAACCGCGCGAACATCTTCGGAAACCAGTTTATAATGGATGAAGAAGACAACGTTATCGGCGAGGAAGAAGATCTGCTGCTCAACGCCACGGAGCTGTCTCTCGATGAGGGAACTGCGCTGTGCCGCAAAATGGGCGGCGTGTGCTATCCCGCACACATCGACAGACCCTCGAACGGAGCGGTTGAGATTCTCGGAACTTTTCCCGACTGGCTCGGTTATCCTTCCTACGAAATAAGCGGGAAGGGAGACCGTGCGGAGCTGGAGGAGCGTTTCCCGTGCCTCAAAGATATGAGATGTGTGACGAGCTCGGACGCCCATTATCTTTGGGATATATCCGAGGCGGAAAACTTCTTCATGCTCGACGACGAGCCCTATTCCGGGGCTTACGTGCGGGAGAGGCTCATAGACCTACTGGAGGGAAAATGAAAGATTTATCTCTCTACATTCTTGATATCTCAATGAACTCCGTAAGAGCGGGAGCGGCAAACACCTCAATAACGCTTACGGAGAAGGAGAACGTCCTGACGCTCAGGATTACCGATAACGGCTGCGGTATGACCGCAGAACAGGTTGAGAGACTGTCGGACCCGTTCTTCACAACGAGAACAACAAGAAAAGTGGGGCTCGGCGTACCGTTCCTCCGTATGCTCGCAGAGCAGACGGGCGGCAGCGTAAGCATAACCTCAAAGCCGGAGTCGGAGGGATCCGACCACGGTACCGAGGTGTGTGCCGTTTTCCACACAGACCATATAGACTTTATTCCCCTCGGTGACCTAACGGAAACAATCGTTACGTTAGTGCAGGGAAATCCCGACAGGGATTTCGTCTTCCGTCACACGACGGAGTCGGGCGAGGTCAACCTCGACACTGCGGAAATGAGGGTAATACTGGGAGAGGAAGTACCTCTCAATTCATACGAGGTTCTGGGATTCATAAAAGAATTCCTTAGAGACCAATATAATCAGTTATAAAAAAATTATTATACACGAAAGGAACACAAGCATGAAATCTTTAGCGGAACTTCAAGCTATAAGAGAGCAGATGAAGGACAAGGTTGCCATCCGTACCGGCAGCGGCGCGGTAAGAGTCGTAGTCGGTATGGCTACCTGCGGTATTTCCGCCGGCGCGAGACCTGTTCTTAACACGTTCGTAGAGGAGGTTACCAATGCGGGTCTTGCAGACAAGGTCATGGTTACCCAGACCGGATGCATCGGTATCTGCCAGTACGAGCCTGTCGTTGAAATCTACGAAGACGGCAAGGAAAAGGTAACTTACGTGAAAATGACTGCCGAGAAGGCTAAAGAGGTCGTTGAGAAACACCTCAAGGGCGGCAAACCCGTCGCAGAATACCTTATCGGTAATACAAAACTCTGATAGGAGGATTTAAGCATGGTTCGTTCACATGTCCTGATTTGCGGAGGTACCGGTTGTACGTCCTCCGGAAGCGCTAAAGTAAGAGAAGCGCTTGCAGAAGAGCTTAAGGCTCAGGGCCTTGATGAAGAAATCAAGATCGTTCAGACCGGCTGCTTCGGTCTCTGCGCTCTCGGCCCGATCATGATCGTTTACCCCGAGGGAACTTTCTATTCGAGAGTTACCGTTGACGACGTTCCGGAAATCGTTTCCGAACATCTTCTCAAGGGTAGAATCGTTGACAGACTCGTTTACAACAAGTCTGCAGACGAAGAGGAGACCGCTGCAAAGGCACTCAACTCCTCCCTTAACGAAACTGCTTTCTACAAGAAGCAGAAGAGAGTTGCACTCCGTAACTGCGGTGTCATCAACCCCGAAAAGATTGATGAGTACATAGCAATGGACGGTTACTTCGCACTTGCGAAGGTCCTTCAGGAAATGTCCCGTGAGGACGTTGTCCAGACTCTTCTTGATTCCGGACTTCGCGGCCGCGGCGGCGCAGGCTTCCCCACCGGTCTTAAGTGGAAGTTCGCAATGGGCTCCACCGGCAAGAAGTACGTATGCTGCAACGCCGACGAGGGCGACCCGGGTGCATTCATGGACCGTTCCGTTCTTGAGGGCGACCCGCACGCAGTTCTCGAGGCTATGGCTATCGCCGGTTACGCTATCGGCGCCGATCAGGGTTACATCTACGTTCGTGCAGAGTACCCCATCGCCGTTAAGAGACTTAACATCGCACTTGAGCAGGCAAGAGAATACGGACTGCTCGGCAACAACATTCTCGGCACTGATTTCTGCTTCGACATTCAGCTCCGTCTGGGTGCAGGCGCATTCGTATGCGGCGAGGAGACCGCTCTTATGACCTCTATCGAGGGTAAGCGCGGCGAGCCCCGTCCCCGTCCACCGTTCCCGGCAGTAAAGGGTCTGTTCGAGAAGCCTACCATCCTCAACAACGTTGAGACCTATGCAAACATTCCTCAGATCATCCTCAAGGGTCCGGAATGGTTCGCATCCATGGGTACCGAAAAGTCCAAGGGTACCAAGGTATTCGCTCTCGGCGGTAAGATCACCAACACCGGTCTCGTAGAGGTTCCGATGGGAACCACTCTCCGCGAGATCATTGAGGAAATCGGCGGCGGTATCCCCAACGGCAAGAAGTTCAAGGCTGCGCAGACCGGCGGTCCTTCCGGCGGATGCATCCCCGCAAGCCTTATCGACACAGAAATCGACTATGATAACCTCACCTCCATCGGCTGCATGATGGGCTCCGGCGGACTTATCGTTATGGAT
>JAZUGD010000197.1:0-5343 GCA_045641025.1 Eubacteriales bacterium | reverse complement strand
ATCGCGCACTGGGACGACGTGCACCGCCTCGGTCACGACGACGAATACGCCGTGGTCGACGAGGCCACGACCGAGCACGTCGGTCACGCACGGTGGACGTGTAAGCTCTGCGGAGACTACGACGAGGTCGAGCTTCCGATGAAGAGTTACTCGGTATTCGGGTGCGATCTTTCGGATTACGTCATTGTTCACGTTCCCGGACTCAGCCATTATCCGGAGGACATAGCCGCCGAAATTTTCGAGCGTTTCGGAGTTGAGCTTGAATACCGTGAAATTATAAACACGGGTGAGACGACCAAGGCGCGCGAGAAGCATGAGATACTTCTCGGAAACACCTTCAGCCGTCCCGGAATGCCGGAGCACGGCAAGTACGATTCGTACTGCGGTGTCACGGAGAACGGTACGATATATATCGGAACCCCCGCGGCGGGCAACTATATTTACATGTGGGAGCTGTTTGCGTCCGAATATCTCGGAGCACCCATGAAGGATGACTCGCTTTGCACCGCGGGATGTTCGGTAACGGAGCCCGGTGACACGGTGGTACCCGGCAAAACCTCCGCCGACCTTGAGGCGGAAGGCTACTCTCTCGTATTCAACGATGAGTTCGACGGCGACGTTCTCAGTGACGCATGGCACCTGCGAGGACACGGCTCGAGAGGCGCGGGCTATATCACGCAGTCTCAGGTAAGTCTTCGCGACGGAGAGCTCCACATCACCGGAGAATACCTTGAGGACGGCGAGTTCGGCCCCGGCTGGTACGCCGCGTTTATCAGCCTTAAGGAATGGTACAAGCAGGGCTACTTCGAGTCGAGAGTCAAGTGCAACAAATACGACGGCGAATACGGCTTCTGGAGCGCATTCTGGATTCAGGGGCCCGCCCCCTACACGTGGGACAAGTCACAGGGCGGCGCAGGACCGGGAGGCGCCGAGCTTGACATAATCGAGTGCTTCGACGGTGACTGTGCGTACAGCAACATATGGACGTGCGGCGCCGACGGTATCGCGACCGATGCGCTCGACAACGGTACGTCCGAGCCCGTGAAGCTGGGAAAGAGAATTGCCGAGGAGTACCGCGTTTACGGACTTGAGTGGGACGACGAGTGGTACAGCTTCTACGTTGACGGAATTCTCATATGGCGTACCGATTTCGCAAACGGAACGTCGTCGGTGCCCGAGGAGGTAATCCTCTCGATGTGTATCCCCTCGTCGTTCGGGGAGGACACGTCTTACACCGCCGACATGGCAGTCGACTATATGAGAATCTGGCAGAAATAAAACGAAAAAACGGCTCCCCGCGAGCCGTTTTTTTATTGCCCGCGCTCTGCGGGAGAGAAATATGTATTGATAAGTTTATAATTATATGGTATAATTCTTCTATGATACTTTGGGATATTATGAGTGAAAGGACGGTGAGGCGTACGAACGCGTTAAAACGCGCGGGAATTGTTTTGGCGCTTGTTTTGCTTGCCTTCGTTCTGCCCGCCGCCGTCTTTGCCGACGGGGAGACGTACAACGTCGTGCCGTCGTCACTCTGCGATAAAGAATACCTCGCGGATGCCGAGGCGGAATGGGAGGGGAACGATAACAGTACCACCTCCGTTTTCACCTCATCCGAGGGGACTACGCTCCGTGTGAGCGGAAAAGGACTCATCGGCGCGAGAGTCGAGTGTGACGGGGACGCAAAAGACGTCAAAGAGGTCGGAGTACTCGTGTCCAAATCCGGGCTTTCCGTTGCGAATATAACCGTCACGGCGGAATGCGATAACGGAAAGGTCACCGCCACGGCGCCGATTGACGGACGGTGCGAATATTTCGTTTTCGTCACTCTTCCGCACGGGGCGGAGAAGATTGAAGCGGTTTCCGTGACGGCTTCATTTTCCGACGGACGCGACGGTCACTTCTTCCTCCTGTCGGGAGTGAAAACGTCAAAGCACGACCACGTTTCGGACATCAAAGAATATTCCGCCTACACGGTTACGCCGGAGAACGGAAACACCGACGTTACGGGTAACTATATAGTATCGCCTTATACGGGAAGCGAGGTTGCGGTGCGTCTGCGTCTCTCGCTTGCGTCTGCGGGAAGCGTTACGTTCTCATACGCCGCAGACGGAGAAAACTACGTCGTGTGCGGCTCGTCGATTATCCGCGAGACGAGAAACGACTATCTGTTCCGCGTAGGCACACTTGAGAGCGGTTCCTCGTACAAAATCGAGTTTTCGGGAATCGAGGACGCGCTTGTCGCTCTCGGCTCGGTTGAGTTCATTCCCGTAAGCGGGCTTGAGACGCCCGAATATCCCGCGACTGTAACCTCGTGTATTCTTACGGAGGAGGGAGCGGTCGAAATCTCCGGTACCGTATCCCATGCCGCCGTTATCGAATATATCGACTCGCCTCTGTATCTCTACCGCGTATACCCGTGGCAGAGCACGGCGGAGGCGCTTGAGGGCGAGCCCCTTGCCGAAACCGATATGTCCACCACGTTCGGCTTTACCGTAAACGAGCCTGCCGAAACGGTCGGTGCGGTGTCGTATTTCACCGCCGTCGGCGACCCTGCGGTGCAGGCATCCGATGAAGTTACGGTTTCCAAGGGCACGTACGCTCCGTCTGCGCAGGTTTCGCGCATAGCGGACGGCGTTACACCCGAATATGCGTTTATCGCAGGCTACGACGGATGCGTGAGCGACGCGTATGCGTCCGAGCTGCCTCCCGTGGCGGGTACAGTCCCGTCTCTTGACCGCGACGCGGAGTTTTCCGCGGCGGCGGGAATGCGACTTATAGTAAGACTTCGCCTCTCGCCCGACAAGGAGAGCGTATCTCCCACCTCGGAGGAGGAGATGCGCACGTACCTCCGCGCCGTTACCTATCTTGCGGGTAAGTATTCACCCGCCGCGATAATCGTCTCGTCCGACGGCGGCAGCCTTTGGGAAAAGGCGGAAAACACCGTCACACTCGTGAGGGCGGTAAGCGGAGCCGCATGCGAATATTCCGCCGACACGGCGGTGTTCACCGAAATCTCGGCGGCAATGACCGACCGTGACGGACGCGCGGCAGACACGTATTCGTGGCTTTTGTCGGCGTGTACTTCAAAATATCCGAGGTGCCTGTGGTATCCTGCGGTGACCTCGCTTCCGTCGGGTGACGGAGCGGTGGCGTCGGGTTACCTTTCGGGCATACTCTCGTCTCTTTCCGACGGAGGCGGACAGTACGCCGGAACCGTCGTATTCGGTGACGGAGCGGCATATGCGTCCGAAATTATATCGGGCGTGTCCGCGGGCGGACTCATCGCCGCCGACGTGCTGAGCCCCGATTCGGAGTACGGTGCATATGAGGGCACCGTTACGGCTCCCGTGACCGACTCCGTTCCCGCGGGGGAAGGGCAGGTACTGTGGGACTTTACGAGAGCGTACGAATCCGGCGGATTTGTCAAATACGGCGACCGCGCCGGAGTATTTACCGGAGGCTGTGCTCCGATGGAGGAGTACACGGGAGTGACGGCGTGCCGTACGCTGATGGCACGTCTCTCGGGAGATTCGGTGGCGCTTATCGCGCGTCCCCCGAAGGCATTCCCCGCAGGTGAGCGGCTGCTCGTTCAGCTGCTGTTCTACGCGGAGTGCGAGAGAGGCTCATCGTTTGATATTCTCTTCATTTCGGGAGAGAACAGAATCAGCTGCAACGTCGTCTGTGACGGAAGCGGTATATATTCGCCCGTGTGCGACCTTACCGGACTCGTCACCGACGGAAAAGTCGACCGTGTCGCTCTCGTTATGAGAGACGGAGAGAGGCTCGACCTCGATATAGCGAAAATTACGGCGTACTCCGACGGTGCCCCGACGGTACCGGATACGGTGACGGAAGGGAACCGTGCTGATTACGTTACGTACGCGGCAATAGCCGCAGGCGTGATTATTACCGTCGCGGTGTTCGTCTTCCTCAGCAGAAAACGCGAAAAATAAGAAAGGGAACAAAATATGAAAAAGCTTGTATGCATAATCCTCACGCTTGTGCTCGTCGCATCCGTGCTCGTATCGTGCGCACCCGATAAGAAGTCCGCCGAGACGACCTCGTCGAAGACGGCAAAGTACGAGAACTATCTCACCGACAGAGGAATAGACATCTCGAACTTCACAATCACTCTCGAGGGAGACAAATACTGCGGAGTCGATATGTCGTCCTTCCGTGACGACGGATACGTTATCCGTGCGGACCGCGGAGACGTCGTTATCGCAGGCAAAACCGCGGACGGTCTTGACCGCGCCGTAAGATGCTACGCAAAATACGGCAACCCCGACTCGTATTCCGTCACCTACGGTGAAGGTTACAGAGTAAAAGAGCTTCTCATTGCGGGCAACGATATTTCGGACTATGCCATCGTTTATGAAGAGTACGAGTATCCGTACTCCGTCTTCATGACCGATGCCGCAAACGAGCTTGCATCATATATTGCCAAGACGTGCGGCGTAACGGTTCCCGTGTACGGCCGCAGTAACAAGGCATACGAGAACTACGGCCATACCATAACCCTGAAAATCGATTACGACAAGTACGGCGACGAGGCGTTCGGCATAGATATCGGTGAGGACGGAAACGTCGTTCTCTCCGGCGGACGCTACCGCGGATGCCTCTTCGCGGTTTACGACCTCCTGCGCGACATGGGCTGGCGCTTCATTGCCGATGCCCTCGGTACCGACGAAGGCAACAAGAACGCGAATATCGAATATCTCTACGAGGCCGAATGCGTTAACCTCACGAGTGAGCTCAACCGTTCCGAGTTCCCCGCAATAGGTTACAGAACCTATTGGGACGGCGATACTTATTCAAGCAACTACAAGAGAATCGGAGAGAAGAACTTCATAAACTCCGGTGCCATGTGTCAGTACGGTCTTACGAACGTAGCCTGCCACGGTCTGCAGAACTACCGCTGGCTTGAAAACGAGGGACTGTACGGCGGAATCGAGGCTACGGGGGTTCAGCCCTGCTTCACGAACGAGGACAATATCGAGTGTGTTATAAACGGCGTACTGAACGAAATCGAGGCGCGTCTGAACGCCGGTCAGCAGATAGGACGCGAGATAGTAACGATTGACGTGTCACAGTACGACTGCGGAAGCTTCTGCCAGTGCAAGGAGTGCCTTGCGGCAATCAAGTACGACGGCTCACAGTCGGGTCCCGTGCTCGCGTACACCAACCGCGTAGCCGAGGCGGTAGCCGAAAAGTACCCGGGCGTATCCGTGTCGATGCTCGCATACACCGGCACCGACGCACCGCCCAAGAAGACCGTTCCGCTCGATAACGTGCGCATATCCTACTGCATCTACGTCGGCGTTGACATCGCCTGCAGCC
>JAZUGD010000196.1:0-8913 GCA_045641025.1 Eubacteriales bacterium | reverse complement strand
GTCGCCGTCACGCACGGTAAGGTTCATCGATGCCGTGGCGGGAACGGTTGAAACTCCGCCCGCCCGCGTGGCGAACGCGTGGTGCACACCCGGCACCGCAAGTGCGTCCGAGCGCACGATATATCCGTCGTCGTAAAACATAAATTCCTCGTAAAATATATTATTGCTTTTTGTCTGTAAGCAGATAGGCAGTACATAGTGAGAGCGACGGAAGGAGAGAACCTTGAAAAGATGAAAAATCTCTCCTTTCGTCATGCTTCGCATGACACTTCCCTCATCAGAGGGAAGCATCAGTCGGCATGAACCGTTACGAAAAATTGCAGAGGGTGACGACTGCAGTTTCGCGTATTATTTTCCTTCGTTCACGTATCTCTCGTAATAGAATAAATACTGCTGTGCTATTCCGGCGGCGTCGCCGAACAGATTATAGTCGAGCCCGTCGGGGAAGTATTTCTCCATGACGCGCTTTATCCATACGTCAATCGGAAAGGCGTCCGTACGTGAAAAGCCGAACAGAAGCGTGCACGCCGAAACCTTCGGTCCCACTCCCTTTACCGTGCGGAGAAGTGCGTCCGCGTCCTCGTAACTGTCCGCGGCGGCAACACGGTCGAGAAACGTGCCGTCCTCGGCGACGTGCCTTGCCGCGTCGATTATGTACGGTGCGCGGAAGCCCGTGCCGAGCGAGAAGATTTTTTCTTCTCCCGCGTCAAGCACGGTTTTCGCATCGGGAAAGGCGTAGTCGCCGTCGCCGATTCTCTCGCCGAGAGATGCGCACAGCGCGGAGACGATTTTCTTGATTCTCGGTATGTTGTTGTTCTGCGACACGATGAACGAGCAGAGCGTTTCCCACTTCTCCTGACGGAGAATCCGTATGCCCGAGGAGACGCGTACCGCCTCCCTCATAACGGCGGCGTCGGACTCACGCGGGAGTGCCGTCGCCACGGCGGAGTCCACCGAATCGTAGTCGCGGTCGAGCGACAGATAGTGCATGAAATACGCCGAAAACTCGTCGGCGGTGACGTTGCCCGCGTAAAGCAGGTCTCCGTCACGGCGGAACGACACGCGTTTTTTGCCGACGATGCCGCTGACTGTGCCGTCCGTCTCTGAAAAGCGGAAGCATTGACCGCAGTCGAACGTTTTATGCGGCGAGAACGTGCCGACGTTTGAGACGGTCACGCCGTCCTTCGTTTCGTCGACGATTACGGGAAGAGAAAACATAGATACCTCAAAACTTAACGTTTGTTTGTCTGAAAATCAAATCTATCGCTGAACGCGGAACGCAGAACGCAGAACTATTGTAGTTTTTTCTGCGAAAAAACGATTTATTAAAAATGTTTGTTGTTGCTTTTTATATGTGTGTTAATTTATAGGAAAACAGCTTGCTGTTTTCTACCAAAGTTCTGCACTCTGCGTTCTGCGTTCTGCGTTAAACCGCAGTAATCTTGCAAAAACAGAAAAATTGTTGTATAATCAAAAAAACAACGGTTTTCGGAGTGATTATGGAACAGATATACACGATTCCGGTAAACGAGGCGTTCGAGGAGAGCGCCGCGGGCGGGCACGAATGCCCGTTCTGCCTGATGAGGCGAAAACTTGAGGAAAACGAAATCGACCTGCTTCTCGGTGCGTCGATGATGGAGCCAGACGTCAGAATCAAGACGAACGCGCTCGGCTTCTGCCCGCGTCATTTCGGACAGCTTTATTCGGGCGGCAAGGCGCTTCCGTTCGCGCTCATCATGGAAAGCCACCTGAACACCGTGAGAGAAAATCTCAAGGGTGCGGGTGCGTTTTCGGGAATGAAGGCGGCAGCGGACCTCAAAACGCTCGAAAAGCTGAACTCGTCCTGCTACGTCTGCGACAGAATCGACTACCACTTCACGAGAATGATAGACACGGCGGTTTTTCTCTGGGACCACGACGACAAAATGAAGAAGAACGTCGTCCTCGTCGACCGCTTCTGCTTCCCGCACTACACGGAATTCGTGAAGGCGGCGAAGGCGCAGCTTGACAAGAAACGATTCTCGCTGTTCTACGGCGCGGTGTGGGAGGTCATGGACCGCTATACCGCAAAGCTGTCGGAGAACGTCAGCGCGTTTGCGAAGCAGTTCGACTATCGCTACGTGGACGAGCAGGTATCACAAGAGGTAAAGGCGGCGCCGGGAGACGCGATGAGGCTTTTCTCGGGAGATAACGAATAAAACCGCGGGGGCAGGGTAAAACCTGCCCCTCAGTTGTTCTGTACTTTTTTAATCCAGTTGAAGCTGTTTACCTTTATGCACGCGATGGCGCATTTTATAACCTGGTCGCACTTGAGTATTATGAACACGACCACGGGCGACCACTTGAACACGAATGCCGCGAGAAGCGAGCCGGGCAGGATTATGCCCCACATGAAGATGGAGTCAACCTTGAACACGAACGAGGTGTCGCCGCCTCCGCGGACGATGCCGGTGTGGCACGGCATCTGGTACGACGTGCCGACAACCGTTACGGATAGCACCGTCATGAAGTCAAGCGCCATTTCGCGCGAGGCGGGTGCGACGTCGTAGAGGTTAATGATAAGGTCCTTCGCAAAGAAAAGCGCGAGTCCCGTTACGATGCCTATCGCAAGGAAGAGCACCTGAAGCGTCTTGGCGTATGGCTTCACCATTTCGACTCTGCCCTCGCCGAGCGTCTTTGAGATAACGACGGTGGCGGCGCTTGCCGAAGCGTAGGCGATAACCGTTATAATCTGAAACAGAGTATTCGATATGCTGTTCGCGGTGACCGCTTCCTCGCCCATGTGACCGAGCACGGCGAGCTGTATCGTCATTGCGACGCCCCATATAACTCCCGAGAAGAAAACGGGAGACGCTCGGCGCACGTAGCTGCGGAACAGCTTGCCGTCAATGCGGGTGAAGAAGTCGCGCAGGGCGAGCTTTATTTTTTTGTCTATGCGGAAGGTGTAAACAAGTACGATGATACACTCGGTGCACCGAGCAACGAGAGTTGCGACTGCGGCGCCTCTCGCGCCGAGACGCGGGAAGCCGAGGTTACCGTAAATAAGACACCAGTTGAGGAAGACGTTCGTCACGAGCGCGACTATCGAGGTGATAAAGCCGAGGTGACCGTTCTCAACACCGTTGTGCGCGACGATGAGTGCCATCGTGAGCGCGAATACGGGGTACGAGAAGCGGATGATGTTCATGTATGATGCGCCCTCGGCAACGAATGCCGGCTCGGGTGAGATAAGCGTGAGCAGTCCCGCGGGATTTATTGACACGATTACGAAGATGATGAGCGACACGACTATCGCCGTACGGACGGATATGTTTATCATCTTTCGTATCGTCGCGTTGTCCTTCGCGCCCCACGCACGGGAGATGAATATCTGCGCACCCTCGCAGACTCCGTTGACCGAAATCTGGAGCATGAACTGTATCTGGTTCACGAGCGACACGCCCGAGAGCGCCGCCTCGGAGAACCGCCCGAGCATTACGCTGTCGGCAAGGTTCACCGTGAATATGATGACGTTGCGCAGCGCAATGGTCAGCGTCAGTATCAGAAACGCCTTGTAAAACTTTTTATCTCTTACCATGTATATTGCCTTTGCTGAAAAACAGGTTTTGCTGTATGTTTGCAGTATAATGACGGGTTTGGATGATGCCTCCACCTGATGGGGGAGGTGGCAGTCGAACGAAGTGAGACTGACGGAAGGAGAGACATAAAGCGAACGAAGCGGTTCTCTCCTTCCGTCTTTCGCTCGGTAACCCTCGCGAAATCTCACCTCTCGCACATCGCTCGCGATGTGCAGCAGAGGGAGGCATCATCGCGGAACGTCAGACTGAATACGGACATAAAGAAATACTATCTGTTTGAGTTTTCGGGTTGAGACATTGATTTCATTACCTCGTGGTCAATCATTTCGCAGACCATTCGGAAATTCTCATCAATTTGTGTGTTCCTTATTCTCAAAACACGGCAACCGAGTTTTTCGAGTTCTGCAGTTCTTTCTTCGTCTCTTTTTGCCTGAGATGCCCAAAAATGTCCGCAGCCGTCAAGCTCGATGATAAGCTGCGCTTTGGCACAGTAAAAATCCGCAATATAATTTCCTATCGGTTTTTGGCGTTGAAAACGTACGGGATATTTGCTTAAATAGTCGTACCAGAGTTTTTTCTCGTGACGGGTCATATTGCCGCGGAGCATTTTTGCAACTTTGACGTTGGCACGTTCATATTCTTTCATACAGCAAATGCTTTATGGCTGTCGCCTTTCGGCGACAGCCACGCTTTTCTTATTTCTTGATTCTTGCCTGTGCCGCGTCGGCTCTGCCGCCGCCTGCCTCACGGGGACGTGCAACGCCCATGCGGTAATCGAATATCTTCGGTACCTCGCAGGTGTTACGGTCGAATTCCTTACCGTCTCTCTTGGCCTTGAGTTCTTCAAGCTCGAGGTACATCTCGGTAAGAAGCGTCTCGCCCTCTCTCATGTCGGGGATAACGAAGCCGCCGTCCGACCAGAGAATTTCCTCCGCCTTTTCGATGTTCTTCGTACGGACGTACGCAAAGAGCATATAAAGCTTGACTCGGCCGCACTCTCTTACCTCGGGGGTAAGGGTGTCTATGTATGCGAGCACACTGCGGAACATCTGCAGCTGAGTTGCGTAGGTGATTGCCTCCTTCGCGAGAGAGAGGTCGTCGGGCTTCATCTGAGCCGCACGGATTGCGAGAATCGCGCCCTCGCGCGGTCTGCCCTCGTCAAGCGCGATGTGAGCCTCGGTGTAGAGAGCCCATGCGGACGGGCGGATAGCCTTCGATGCGGCGATGTTTGCGGTTGCGGCCTTCGTGTCGCCCATTGCGAGATAGGTGAGTCCGAGCTGGAGACGGGTGTACCAGTTGTGGCGGTCGACGCCCGCACATGCGGTCTTGAGCATTTCGGTCCATTCGGGCTGAAGCATATAGGAAACGGGAGACTCATCGGGGTCTCTGTCGGGCATGCAGCCTTCCTCAAGAAGCTGTACCCAGTCCTCCTGCTCCGCTCCGGTCTCGCCGAAGTCGAGGTGAGGAGTCATAAGTTTTTCTCCCGCCTTTGCGCGGCGCATGTTCTCAAGCGCGCCCCAGCCGCTGCCCTCCATGATGAGGTCCTCGGCGGGGGAGGTTGCCATGCCGTACGTTGCCTCGAGGATGCCGTCCATCGCTTCCTCGGTAATCATCGCGTCTACTGCGCGGAGCGCTTCGTTCTGTGCGGTCTTCCACTCGCCGTGGATGAGCTCGGGGTCGGCGGAAAGTGCGCCGTATGCCTCAAGCCATTCCCAAGTGGTTACGGGAGGCATCGGCAGGCTCTCGTACTGCGAGTACGCAAGTCCCGCCTGAAGCTCGACGTAGCGGCCCTCTTCACCGTCGGTCAGATATTCCTGCCATCTGTCGCCGCCGGTACCCTGACCCCATACGAAGAGCTTACGTCCCTTAAGACGTGCGGTCGAGGTCTGGAAGAAGCCCTTGCCCTCGTTGCCGAGATAGCACTCGAACTTTCTTGCCTTTTCGGGAATCTTGAAGAAATAGTCTCTCGAGGTCGGGATGTTGACGGGGTACGAAACCTCGTTGCCCTCGTGCTCGGGAATCGGCACACGGTTCACGCCGGAGCCGCCGCAGGAGTATGCGGAGTCCGCCATCGTGATAACTCTGCCGTCAACGTCCTCGCGTACGCCGATGTTCGACCACCAGTAAATCGGGATGACCTCGTTTACGGTGTTGGTCACTCTCATGCGTGCAAAGAGGAGACGCGAGCCCTCGGGGAGGAAGAAGTCCATCTGTACGACCACGCGGCGGATACGCTCGAACTCGTACATGCGGAGCACGGGAGTGCCGTCCTCAAGCTCGGTCTTCGCGCAGAAGAGCGGGTCGCAGGTGTGTACGTGATGACCGAACATGCCGCAGTTCCACTCAACGCCGCCCGCCATCCACGCGTTGCGGATTGCAAGGTTGCAGGGGCGGATTACGGGGTTGCAGTAAAGCAGATCCTTGCCCGTCGTTTTGTCAACGAGGGAGGCGAGCTTACCGCCGAGAGTCGGATAAAACTCGGCGCGGAGATATTCGTTTTCAAGCACGACGGTCTCAATCTCGGAGGGGTAGAGCTCACGGGTGTAAGCGTCCTGCATCTTGTAGGGGAAGGGGGTACGGAGAGCGCCGTAGCCTACGAAAACCTCTTCTCTTTCGCCCACGCTGTCCTCACGTCCTCCGGGACCGCGGTTCGCACCGCAGATAGGCGGCACGGTGGAGGTGCCGTTCATCTTCGCCGCGCGTATTTCCTTTTTGATTATTTCAAACGTAGTCATAAGAATTCCTTTCGTTATGTGCGGAATTTTTTCTTATTTCTATTATATCAGCCGCGGCACGGAGTGTCAAGAATAATACCGCCCGTACTTGACTTTATTTGGCGGGATATGATAAAATTAGTGGTGTACAATGCACCGAAAACGGAGGATAAATATGAAACGTATATTATCTCTCGCTCTTGCGGTCCTTATGCTTGCCGTGACGCTTGCCGCCTGTGCTCCGGCGGAGAATTCCGCGTCGTCGTCTGCGGACGTACGCACGGAGGCTCTTGCCCGTCTCCCCGAGGGTACCGTCGTTGCCGTGGGAAGCGAGACTGCGGAGTACGGCGTTGACATGAGCGACTTCGACGAGGACGGATATATCGTCCGCTCCGTCGGCGGCACGCTTACCGTGCTTGCAAAGTCGGACGCGGGACTTGACCTCGCCTCGCGCTATGCCGCGAAAAACGCGGGCAAGACCGGTATCGACACCGTTTACGGAGAAGGACACAAGATTGAGCGTCTCACAATCTCGGGTACTGATATTTCCGAGTACGTTATAGTTTATCCCACGTCCACGCCTTACGGAACGTTTGAAGAAAACCTGCTTTACACCGCGGAAACTCTGCAGAAATTCATATTCCGTGCGTGCGGCGTCGAGGTACCGCTCGTGCCGGACAGCCGCGAGGGCTGCGACCACGTGATAGAGCTCGTCGTCAACCCCGACGGTGACACTGCGGACGACGGATTCATAATCGAAACCGATGAGAAAGGCATGACTATAACGGGCAGAAAGAGAGGCCCGATGTACGGTGCTTTCACGTTCCTCGAGAACTACCTCGGCTACCGGTTCCTGAGCAAGGACGTCACGTACCTGTACGAGGCTGACTCGATTGACGTGCCTGCGGGAATTTACGACAAGCAGGTACCGCAGTTCCTGCACCGCGCGATTTACTCCGAGGGCGGCAACTTCGACGCGAAAAACGAGGACTACATAGTCGAGCTCGGCGCACACGCGTTCAGCACGAAATACGGCGGAGGCTCGATAAACGAGACCTGCCACGGCTACCATATATACATCCCGTCTGTGCCCGGCAACGTACAGCCGTGCCTTACCGACCCCGATCTGCTTGAGGAATGCATCGCGAATATCTCCGAGGAGCTTCACGCAATAGAGAAGACCTACCCCGGCTTTGAGGACGAGATAACGAGAAGCGTCCGCCTCGGCCACAACGACAACAACGGCTTCTGCCAGTGCTCGAGATGCATGAAGGAGTTCAGCCGTGAGGGCGATTTCTCCGGACTTAACGTCAAGTTCTGCAATGCGGTCGCCGACGCGCTCAACGAGGAGTTCGACCGGGATATATACGTCGGCATGTTCGCATACTGGGGAGCGATAAGACCTCCGAAATACGCCCGCCCGAACGACCACGTCGTCGTCACGTACTGCGCATATCAGATGTGCTGGAACCACGTGCTCGGCGGTGAGGAGTGCAACCCCAACCGTCTCGGCTACGACGAGCTTTCAAACAAGCGTCACCTCGATTACCTCACCACGTGGTGCGAAATCACCGACAAGGTAATCGTTTACTGGTACGGCACGTCGCACCAGTCCGTTTTCGCACCGATGTCGTATCTGCAGATGTTCGAGAACATCCGCAAGATAGGCGAGGCGGGAGCCGACGGAATCATGTCCTACTCGATGATGGACAACCCGATGCTCGGCGAGATGATGGAGTACATGTTCTGCAAACAGATATGGAACCCCACGATGTCCGAGGAGGAGCTGAAAAAAATTTACGACGAGGCGGTATGGCTCTACTGCGGCGACGGCTGGGAATATATCGAGGAATTATCCGAGATATACACCGACGCGAAGAGAATCGTCGACTGCTTTGAGTACAACTACAGAGAGTACACGAACTACTTCGATATAGGCGTGCGCTACGACGAGGTTATGTCGCTCTGCGACAAGGCGCTCTCGCTTGTAAACAGCGAGTGGCAGCAGAAGAACGTCGAGAAATACTGCTCGATGATTTACACCGCCGTCCTCGCGGGAGCGTACGAGACCCGATATGTAAACGGCACGGATGCCGAGAGAGCGGACTTCGTCGCCCGCTACGAGACGCTCGTCCGTTGGTGGAACGGCATGGGATATAAGTTCACGTTTGACCCCGACGTACACCCGCTCGACCTCATCGAGCCCTACGTAAACATCTGACAAAAAAGAGAGGCGCAAGCCTCTCTTTTTGTTGGTGATACCGCAAATCGGAATTTGCAGAGCATTCAGCATTGAGCATTCAGCATTGAGCATTCAGCATTCAGCATTCAGAAGTTGGACTTTACGCTTGTAAGTTTACTTAAAGTTAACGCAAACCAAAGCACTCCCATGCCTGCACATCGCAAGCGATGTGCGAGGGGACACGCGTTAGCGGTGGGTGAGTAGTCCCCCTTGCAGTTTGCAGTAGTGTCCGTCTGTACGGTTTCTTTAATATGTTGTTTTGCTCCGCAAAACTTCAACCTACTCATCCGCCACTATCGTGGCCCTCCTGACCCCTTTTGCATTGCAAAAGGCAGGCAAGGGAAGGCTTTGTTGCGAACCGTTTATTATGTTGACAGAC
>JAZUGD010000195.1:0-1576 GCA_045641025.1 Eubacteriales bacterium | reverse complement strand
AGGCATCGCGGGGATTGTTGAACTGCAGGATGTTGCCGGTATAGTCGGCATCCCACATAAGCGACCAGCTTCCGATATCGGGGTCGTCCGCGTTTACCATTGTGGTGTTGTAGATAACGCCGACGGTACCGAAGGTGTACGGTACGGAATATGCGTTATCGGGGTCGAAGAACAGATTCTTGAATTCGTCGGAGATGTATTTGTAGTTCTCGACGTTTTTCTCGGGATAGATGGGCTGAACGAGTCCTTCGTCGATGAGGCGTGCTATCATATACTCGGACGGGATGATAACGTCGTAGCTGACGCCGCCGGCGGAAAGCTTGGCGTACATATCCTCGTTGGAGTCGTACATGGAGTAGTTGACCTTGACGTCACGGCCGAGCACGTCGCGGCAGTAATCCTCGAATGCGGCGTTAACGTCGAGTGAGTCCTCCGACCCGTCGGAGATGTATTCGCCCCAGTTATATACGTAGAGGGTTTCGGGAGCGGCGGATACGGTAGATGCGAGAAGTACGAGGAGCAGCGAAAGCGCTGCAAGTACGGAAATTACTTTTTTCATTATGCAGTCTCCTTTTTCTTTGATTTGCCCATCGAGCCGGCGAAGTTTACCGCAAGCAGAAGCGCGAGAATCACGAATACCATAAGTGCGCAGAGTGCGTACATACTGAACTTGACCTCGTGGGCGGTCTGGCTGTATACGTACAGCGGAAGCGTCTGGAAATCGGGGGAGCTTACAAAGTGGCTGATAACGAAGTCGTCAAGCGAAAGAGTGAAGCCGAGCATAAGTCCCGAAATGACACCGGGCATTACGTTCGGAAGCTCTACGCGGAAGAACGTCTGCGTAGGCGTGCAGCCGAGGTCGAGCGCGGCGTCCGTCAGGTGACGGTCCATCTGCTTGAAGCGCGGGAGCACGGAAAGAATTACGTAAGGCAGGTTGAACGTCGTATGCGCGATAAGCATCGTGCCGAAGCCGAGCTTGATATGCAGAAACGGTATCGAGCCTGCGGCGACGAACAGAAGCATCATCGAGACACCGGTCACGATATCGGGATTCATCATCGGGATATTGGTGACGGTGTTCAGCGCCGCCTTAACGTACTTGTTTCTCATTCTGTCGATGCCGAGAGCGGCGAGAGTGCCGATAACGGTTGCGAGAAGCGCCGAGGAAACCGCAAGAATCAGCGAGTTGCGCAGGGCGTTCAGCGCCGTTTCGTCACGGAACAGCTCGCGGTACCAGTAGAACGAGAATTCGGAGAATTCGCCGAGTGAGCCCGAGCGGTTGAACGAGAACAGCACGAGCACGATTATGGGCGCGTACAGAATCAGCAGCACGAGCCACATATAGATACGGGAGAGCGTTTTCATACGATGAGCCCTCCTTCCCCGTCGTCATCCGTGAAGCGGTTCATGACCGCTACGGAGATGAGGATGAGTATCATCATAACGAGGGAGATTATCGCTCCGACATTGTAGTTGTGCGCGTAAGTGAACTGACGGTCTATCGTATCACCGATGAGGTCGAAGGAGCCCGCACCGAGCTTCTGCGAAATGTAGAAGGTGCTGATGGAGGGAATGA
>JAZUGD010000194.1:0-6223 GCA_045641025.1 Eubacteriales bacterium | reverse complement strand
CAAGCGATTTACTGCGTTTCCGCAATAAACTTGCAAGCTTGTCAGCCATGCGATTTACTGCGTTTCTAACAAATAATCGTCCGATTATCTGCGTTTCTATTTATAACACGCTGCCGAAGAAAGTCGCTTCAAGTAGTTCGTTCGGCATTTTGCGTTGTTATCAGGAATATGCTCTGTCTACCGTTATTACGCAATTATATTTTGGATCATATTTGCGGAGTTCCGACTGCAAAAGCTCTTTGATCTCTTTTGGATTGTGTTTGCTCTTGAAATCGAGAACTATGTCAAAGACCAGGTTTATGTGGGTGCTTCCGGATACCACGCGGACATCGTGGAAGCTCAGAATATCGGGATGATCTTTGATTATTTCGGTAAGCTGTTCGTTTACTTTTTGAACCAGAGGATCGTTTACATCAAGCGGATCCATATGTATCGTAAGTAAAACGCGAAGACTAGTATATACCTCCAATTCTATATTGTCAATCAAATCATGAATTTCCATAATATTTTCTTCGGCGTTTACTTCTGCGTGCAGAGATGCAAAGAGTCTGCCCGGGCCGTAGTCGTGGACAATAAGGTCGTGAACTCCGAGGATCTTGTCGTGGGAGAGCACGTTTTCCTCGATTGCATCAATAAGCTTTGGATCCGGAGCCTGTCCCAGAATAGGACCGAGAGCTTCTTTTACAAGGCCGATGCCGGACCAGATTATAAAGAGGGCAACAATAACGCCGGTGTAGCCGTCAAAATTGATATCGAGTATCTTTCCGAGAATGACGGAAACCAGTACTGCGCTTGTGGAAATAACGTCGTTTCTGCTGTCTGCGGCAGTTGCCATAAGAGCGTCGGAATCGATCGCCTTGCCGAGGCTTACGTTAAAGCCTGCCTGCCAGAGCTTGATTGCTATTGCAGCTATAAGTATAAATATAGTAAGAAAACTGAATTCAAGGGCCTCCGGATGGATGATCTTGTCGACGGAGCTCTTAAGAAGCGATAAGCCTATCACAAGCACCATTACCGAAATGATGAGCCCGGTAAGATATTCTGTTCTGCCGTGTCCGTAGGGGTGATCCTTGTCGGCGGGCTTCGCCGATATGACGTAGCCCACAAGGACGAAAATTGACGAGAGTGCGTCGGACAGGTTGTTTACGGCATCGGCTGCTACGGAAAGACTTCCCGATATTATTCCGACGGCAAGCTTGACGGCGAACAGAACGACGTTCACCGCGATGCCGACGATGCCGGCGTTCCTGCCGTGCTTTGCTCTCTCGTCCTGAGAGACGGCAGTATTATTCATTTTCCGCTTTTCCTTTTATGAGAATGAACTGCTCTGCGAGCGGGAGAGTCTCGACCCAGCGGCAGAAGCGGTGCCATTCGTTCAGCTTATGGTTGCATCTTGCGTAATACATATTGATGAGGTTTTCGTAGTTCATGGTGACGGTACGCATCTGCTCGTACGAGGACGGAAGAAGCGTTATCATATCGTACCATGCGGACTTATCCTTCGTCTCGCAGAATTTAAGTCTGCATTCCTCAAGATATGCGATAAGGGTTTTGAGTGCCTCAAGACCCGCGGGAGTGAGGTTATCGGTGCTGAAATCGTCAACCGAGAACTCCTTTGAGTGAATCTTGTGCATGGTACTCGTGGAATCGGCAACGGTGCCTACTTTATAGGTATCGAATTCCTTCCACCAGTATATGGGTGCGGTGATGTCCGCGCAGACGAATATCTGACGCAGGAATTTTCTGTGGTCGGAGCCGGATACGGCAAGACGGTGACCGAACTCGATATCCGCCTCTCCCATATGGAATACGCCGTCCGCGTCGGTGTAGCTGTCGCTCTTTGCCCAGCTGTTCATGGGATTTCTCGCGCCTCTGATGGCGCCGTCCATATTCATGACCTGTGCTCTTTCTACTTTAAGCATACCGAAACTCTCCTATTATAAGTTTTCATATAATTTTATCATATTATTGCGTCTTCGTCAAGTAGTGAATAAACCGAGCCGAGGGTGACAAAACTATATGCGGCAGTCCTTTATTTTACTGATTTGATAATGAAAGGCAAGGTAATTATATGAACGATTATCCGAAAAGACAGCCGAAAAAGAAAAACGATACGAAAACAGTGTATCTGCTCATCGCTCTTGCGGCGGTAGTTACGGCGGTGCTGATTATCGTTTCCCTCCCGTGGAAGGCTCCCGAAAAGAACGAGGGTACTCCGGTAGCTGCGGGAACGCAGACCACCTCCGCGACAACTAAACCGAAACCGAAGGTAACAACCTCTGCCACTACCGTAACGACGGAGGTGACAACCGAAGCGCCGCAGTCCACAGAGGCGGACGTGCAGCCCGAGGTGCTCCCCGAGTTCGTGTCTCCCGCAAACGGAGCGATTCTAAAGGGGTACAGCGGTGACGTTCCCGTATTCTCTGAAACGATGAACGACTACCGCATACACGGCGGTGTTGACATAGCTGCAGACGTGGGAAGCGACGTTTACGCCGCGGCTGACGGTACGGTTTCCGCAATTTGGGAGGACCCGCTTCAGGGCTGGTGCATGACGGTCGACCATGCCGCGGGAGCGGTGAGCGTATATAAGAACGTCTCCGCCGATTTTCCCGAGGGTATTGCCGCAGGTACGCCCGTCTCACGCGGTCAGGTAATCGCCGCTGCGGGAGACACGTCTCTCGTTGAGGTCTCCGAGGAGCCGCACCTGCACTATGAGCTGATGATTGACGGCGTTCCCGTCAATCCCGCAGATTATATGGCGTTCCCCGCAGACGCCGTCCCCGAGGACTGATTATATTAACCGTCGGAAAGACTGTCGGTCTTTCCGACGGATTTTCTTTGATTTTTCTTTATTTATCGGCATTTTTTTGTGATTTTTCTATTGACTTTAGCACAATAAAGTGATAAACTATGAAAGTGGATTTTACAAAAAGGAGATAACAGTATGAATTTTCGTTCGGAATCGGTTGACCGACTCTTTCAGACCTTCCTCAATCTTGAGACAATCGACGACTGTTATAAGTATTTCGAGGATCTTTGCACCATAAACGAAATACTCACAATGGCTCAGAGACTCGATGCGGCGATTCTTCTTCGTGAGGGACGCAATTATCATGAAATTACCGAGCAGATGGAAATAAGCACTGCCACCATCGGCCGTGTGAGCAAATGTCTCAATTACGGCAGCGGCGGCTACGACGACGCCATCGGCAAGCTCGGCGGAAAGGACGGCTCGAAATGAACGAACTCTCTGCGCTTTCCGCTGAGAGCACCGTTTCGGCTCTGAGTGCGCTATACGACAGATACGGCTATTCCCGTTACAAGATGAACAAGTTCGAGGAATACGATCTGTACGCGAGAAACAAGGACTTTCTTATATCCGACGGCGTAATTACCTTCACCGACACGAACGGCAAGCTTATGGCGCTGAAGCCCGACGTGACGCTTTCCATAGTCAAGAACACGAAGGACGAGGGTACGGTACGAAAGCTTTATTATAACGAAAACGTTTACCGTATTTCCCGCGGCACGAGCTCGTTCCGTGAGATTATGCAGATAGGGCTTGAAGCTATCGGTGACATTGATACATACACGATTTTCGAGGTTCTCTCTCTTGCCGCCGACAGTCTTGCGCTGACGGGACGCAGCCATATTCTCGAAATCTCTCACCTCGGGCTTCTGTCAAGTGCGCTTGACCACGCCGGAATCGGTGAGGAAGACAAGGGCACGGTGCTCGGCTTCATCGGTGAGAAAAACCGTCACGAGCTTGCGGCATTCTGCCGTGAGAAGGGGGTATCCGAAGAAGCGACGGCGTACCTCACGAAACTCGCGTCAATCTACGGTACTCCCGAAAAGGTGCTCCTCGAGATTACGGAGCTCTTTGACGGAGTTGCGGACAAGGCTCTGCTTGACGAGTTTACGTCTGTTATCGGTGCTCTCGCCTCTCGTGCGGGCAACGACGCGCTTCGCATTGATTTTTCGGTTGTAAACGATATACGCTACTACAACGGATTCGTGTTCAAGGGCTTCCTTGAGGGCATTCCCGACGGGGTACTCTCGGGCGGTCAGTATGACACTCTCATGAAGAAAATGGGACGGGAGAGCGGAGCTGTCGGCTTTGCCGTATACCTCGACCTCATCGGCGACGCATCGGGCGACTTTGCCGGATACGACGCGGACGTGCTTCTGCTTTACTCGGACGGCTGCTCCGTCGCCGAAATCGGTGCGGCAGTACGAAAGCTCACCGTCGGCGGCGAAAGCGTTCTTGCGCTGAAGGAAGCATCCGCCGACGTGAGATGCAGACGCACGGTCACTCTGAAAGCAGGTGAAACCTTATGACTATGCTTAACGTAGCCCTCCCGAAGGGCAGACTCGGCGAGAAGGTTTATTCAATGTTCGAGGCCGCCGGTTTCCCCTGCCCCTCGATTAAGGAAGAAAGCCGCAAGCTCATATTCGAAAACGAGGAATGCGGTGTGAGATACTTCTGGGTCAAGCCTTCCGACGTTTCGATTTACGTTGAACGCGGCACCGCCGATATCGGCGTTGCAGGAAAAGACATTCTGCTTGAATACTCTCCCGACGTGTACGAGCTTCTCGACCTCGGCATCGGTAAATGCAGAATGGCCGTTGCGGCGAAGAAGGGCTTCCGCGACGACCGAGGCAGAACGCTCCGCGTAGCGACGAAATTCTCGAACATTGCGGCGGCGCATTACCTTGCCAAAGGACGCGACATTGATATAATTCATCTGAACGGCTCCATTGAGATTGCCCCGATTCTCGGACTTTCCGACGTTATCGTCGACATAGTGGAGACGGGCACGACGCTTAAGGAAAACAACCTTGAGGTCATTGAGACGGTCGTACCGATAAGTGCGCGTCTTATATCGAACAAATCAAGCTATAAATTCAAAAGCGAAGCTGTCGACAGAGTGGTTGAGAATCTCACCGCCCTGCTCGGAAAATAAGGATTTACGATGATAAAAATATACAAGTGGGGCGAGGTTTCGCCCGAGGAAATATTCGCAAGAAGCGAGAGCACGGTGAACGTTTCGGACACCGTTGCCGACATCATTAAGAACGTACGCGAGAGAGGCGACGCCGCCCTCTTTGAGTACACGGAAAAGTTTGACCGTGCCAAGCTCGACGCGCTTCGCGTAAGCGAGAGCGAGATTGACGAGGCGATGAGTCTCGTTGAGCCGCGTTTTCTTGAAATACTGAAGCGTGCCGCCGAAAACATCACGAACTTTCACAAGAGACAGGTGAGAAACAGCTTCGTCATCAACGACGAGGACGGTATCGTGATGGGTCAGAAGGTCATTCCGATAGAGCGCGTCGGTCTTTACGTGCCCGGAGGTACGGCGGCGTACCCGTCGACCGTGCTTATGGATTCCGTTCCCGCAAAGATTGCGGGCTGCAGTGACGTTATCATGGTGACTCCTCCGAATGCCGAGGGCAAGGTTTCTCCCGTTATTCTTGCCGCGGCGCGCATTGCGGGAGTTGACAAGATTTTCAAGGTAGGCGGTGCTCAGGCTATAGCCGCGCTCGCTTACGGTACCGAAAGCATACCTAAGGCCGACAAAATCGTCGGTCCCGGAAACGCGTTCGTTGCAGAGGCAAAGCGTCAGGTTTACGGCAAGGTTTCGATTGACATGATTGCGGGGCCGAGTGAGATTCTCATCGTTTCCGACGGTAAATCGAACCCGCGTCACGTAGCCGCCGACCTGCTTTCTCAGGCAGAGCACGACAAGATGGCAAGCGCCGTTCTCGTAACCGATTCCGAGGAGCTTGCAAACGCAGTTCAGGCGGAGCTTGAGGTGCAGATACCGCTTCTCGAGCGTGCCGAAATCGCACGTGCGTCGATAGACAATAACGGCAAAATCATCGTTGCGGACGATATAGTTAAGGTTATAGACATTGCGAACGACATAGCACCCGAGCACCTTGAGCTTTGCGTTGAGGCTCCGTTCGACCTGCTTGACAAGGTCAAGAACGCCGGCTCGGTATTCATGGGCCGCAACTGTCCCGAAGCACTCGGCGACTATATGGCGGGACCCAACCACACGCTCCCGACGAGCGGTACGGCGCGCTTCTCAAGCCCGCTGTCGGTTGACGATTTCGTCAAGAAAACGCAGTTCACGTATTTCACGCGCGACGCACTCGGCAGAGTCGCCCGCGACGTTGAATATTTCGCAAAGGCAGAAGGTCTTACCGCTCACGCAAA
>JAZUGD010000193.1:0-7099 GCA_045641025.1 Eubacteriales bacterium | reverse complement strand
CATTGTTTTACTGTGGCGGATGCAGGGCAGGCACAAAGGCTGCCGCGGTCGAACGACGCGCCGCGCTCCAAGCGAGTAGGTGTTCGTCTCCCCGCAAAGGTACTTGCATTCGCTTTATCTAAAGCATAACGTACAGGGACGCACAAAAAACCGCAAAGCGGTTTTTGTACATTGTTTTATATTTGCGGGAGTCGCTCGGTTAAAACATATATGAAGAAAGGGGTACACGATTGTGTACCGCTTTCTTATTAAACTAATAAACCTTATCTTACAGCTTAATGATCTTTTCTTCAACGGGCATATTTGCACGGAAGTTCGGAACTTCAATGGTCTTACCGTTATTGGTAACGGAGAGAGAGGAGAGAAGTCCGACAGCCGTCCACTCGCACGCCTTGTAAACGTCGATATCGGGCTGAATACCGGTGCGGATTGCGTTGATGAAGTCTTCGACGATGAAGAAGTCACCGCCGCCGTGACCGGACTTGTTCTGCTCGTCGGTAGCAACCTTGTATCTCTCGGGGAGGTAATCCTTGTAGTTATCAAGGGGTTCCCAGTGCATGTTGTTGTGGGGATTGCCCTCGCCTACGAAGGAAACCTTATCGGTGTCGCAGAGACCGGAGTCCGACTGGAAGATACCGTTGGTACCCTGAAGCTGATAATAGGTCATGTTGTGCGGACGGGGAGAGAGACAGTCGACGCGAAGATTGATAAGTCTGCCCTTTTCGGTGCGGCACATCGTGGTCGTACCGCTGTCCTGCTTAAGACCGAGGGGATTTCTGATTCCGGGAGAGAAGGTGGAAATCTCGGTGATTCTGTCGTCGTAGAGCCAGGTCATGGCCGGACCGAGGGAGTGCGTCGGGTAGAAGTTACCGCGCTTACCGCACTGCCAGTAGGAACGCCACGAGGTCTTGCCGTTCGGATATACGAACAGACCGTCGATGTTGTGAAGGTACATGCATTCTGCATAGTAAGGATCGCCGAAGAGACCCTTCTTTACCATTTCCTTAACCATCTGAACCTGAGGAGTGTATATATAGTTCTCAGCCATCATGTAGATGCACTTGTACTTCTCAACGGATTCGCAGAGCCAGAAGAGCTCGTCCATGGAAACGCCCGCGGTAACCTCGCTGAGAACGTGCTTGCCCGCCTCGAGAGCCGCAATAGCCTGCGGAACGTGACACTGCATGGGAGTTGCGATAACGACTGCGTCGATGTCGGACTCAAGCATGTCCTCGAAAACGCGGTAAGTCTTCTCAACTCCGAGATCCTTCGCCTCGTTCTGCAGAACGTTTTCGTCAAGGTTGCAGAGCGCGGTGATTTCGACGTCCTCAAGCGCGCGCAGACCCATAACGGTAGACATACCTCTGGCACCGGCGATGCCGACTTTGATAGTCTTCATAATAATTATCCTTTCTTTGGCAGCAGGAAATTACTGCTTTTATTATCAAGTCAAGTATATCATAATGTTATATGAGTGTCAACGGAAACACCGCGTAAATTTCAGTTTCACCCGACAAAACTTTGCCGCCTCACAAATTCGCGATATTATCGGGCACCTATTGTATAATACGTTATCATGTGCTAAAATAAGAAAGCAAAATAAATTCAAACGGAAGGTGAAAAATATGACCTATCAGACCGTATGCTTCCTTGCGGTAGTCGCACTCACGCTGATAATGTCGGTTGTTGCACTGATAACCTTCGTTATCGACAAAAACCGTGCGGTTGAGGGCAAAGACCGTGTTCAGGAAAAAACGCTTCTTTCAATGACTGCGCTTTTCGGCGCGCCCGGCGCACTTGTCGGACGCATTATCGCGCATCACAAAACCGGAAAACTGTATTTCAGTATCGTAATATGGTTTTCTCTTCTGCTTCAGGCGGCTCTTATCGTATATACCGCCTATCTTGCGTTTATCAGATAAGGAGGCTTCATAATGGCTGATTATAAGAATAACAAAATGAGCGAAGAAGAATCCTTAAAACGCTCGCACTCCAAATTCTCCAACTTCAAGCTGACTCTTATCTGTATGCTCTGCGCACTGTCAGTGACCGTTTTTGCGGCAGCGCTTGCGTCAATCGGAACCGGTATTCTCGAAGCGTGGATAATCATCGCTGCCGCAGCGGCGGGCGGACTCCTTACCGTACTGTCCCTCGTACTTATTAACAAGTTCAGACGCTGACGTAAGAAAAAACTACCGAAAGGAGGTGTGTCTTCCGTGAAAAGACGTTACGGTGTAATATTTTATATCGTACTGTATTCTTTTATTGCGTGCTCGTGGCTCCTCGTGAAAAGCTATCCCGCAGTACTTGCCGGAATTATTCCCGCGGTAATACTTATAAATATATTTCTCGGAAGATACCGCTTCCCGGAGAATACGGGCAAGGTGCTGAGGCTTGAATACCACGGCGTACGCTGCCTCTTCGTTTTTCTCGCGTCAAGCATTCTCAGCGCTGCGTATCACGTTGTGCTGTACTTTACCGGAGCCGGCGTAAAAACGCTCGCGGTAAGCCTCGTGTGGTGCATCGTGACGCTCGCGATACTGTTCTGGAACGGTATCATATGCGTGTATTTGTCATCGGTACAGCTCGGTATCAAAACGCGGATTATCGGAATAATATTCGGCTGGGTGTTCCCGGTCAATATAGTGATACTCTGCATCATAATCGGAATCTGTTATAAAGAGATATGGTTTGAGACCGAAAAAATCATTCTGAATAATTCGCGTGCGTCCGAGAAGCTTTGTGAGACGAAATACCCGCTTCTGCTCGTGCACGGCGTTTTCTTCCGCGATTGGCGTCTCGTCAACTACTGGGGAAGAATCCCCGCCCATCTTATCCGCAACGGCGCGACCGTATTCTACGGTCAGCACGAATCCGCATCGTCGGTAAAAGACAGCGGAGAGCAGCTGCTCGAGCGCATACAGCATATCGTAAAGAAGTACAACTGCGAAAAGGTCAACATCATTGCCCATTCAAAAGGCGGGCTCGACTGCAGATACGCGATAGATAACGGCGCCGCACCGTACGTGGCTTCGCTTACCACAATAAACACCCCTCACCGCGGATGCGAATTTGCCGACTACCTGCTTGATAAAACGTCCGAAAAGTTTCAGAAAAAGGTAGAGAGTGCATATAACAGTACCGCCTTCAAACTCGGTGACGACGATCCGGACTTTATGTCGGCGGTACGCGACCTCACCGCGGAGCGGTGCAGGGTGTTCGATGAGGAGCATAAACTGCCCGAGGGTATATTCTGCCAGAGCTTCGGTTCACAGCTGAAACGTGCGGGAGGCGGCTCGTTCCCGATGAATTTCTCGTATCATTTAGTCAAACACTTCGACGGGCCGAACGACGGTCTCGTAGGAGAAGGCTCCTTCAAGTGGGGAGAGAAATATACATACCTGATTCCGGAAAAGAAAAAGGGCATATCCCACGGTGACATGGTTGACCAGAACCGTAAAAACCTGCCCGATTTCGACGTACGTGAGTTCTACGTAAACTTAGTGCACGACCTTAAAAACAGAGGACTGTAACCGCAAGCACGCGCCCGTGGCGCGTGCTTTTTTGTTTGACAAAAAGTACTCAATATGATAAAATAAAACAAATTAACAGATTTTCCGAAAGGAGACCGTATGAGGACACAACTCTTATCCGTAATCGGAGCGGCGGCATTGGTGCTGGCGCTTATGTTCGTCATCGGCTCCGTCGGAACGGGCGAGAGTGAGTCCGAAATCACAACCGCAGCTGCAACCGTGCCCGAGACAACGGTTTCCGAAACTACCGTAGTCACTACGGAAGAGACAACCGAAACCGAGACAGAGTATTATTCCGTTCATATAGATATCGGAGAGGGCGTTGTCGTTACCGGAGACGAGATGGTGGTTGACACCTTCAACGGCGTTGACGCGCTTTACAGAGCCCATGAGTACGATGATGAGAGCGACGTATATTCCTGTGCCGCATTCGTAAAACGCTACTACGCGACCGTTTACGGCGTCGAGGTGGGAGGCCTCTTCACCGACCTCGTACCTACCGCATCGTACGGATGGTTTGAGGAGACGTGGGAGCCTCAGCCGGGCGATATCGGCTATCAGGATTACTGCGGCGACGGTCACTGGTTTATTATAAAGAGCGTCAATGAAGACGGCAGTTATACGATAATCGAGCAGAACTGGAAATTCGAGCAATACGGCGAGACCGTCTGCATAAAGGACCGTATCGTAACGCCGGGGGTTACGCCCGAGCTTAAAGCGTTTACGTGGTATGGGTGGTGATACCGTGAAAAAGAAATTTTTCGTATTATCGGACGTTCACGGTTACTACTCCGAAACCGTGAAGGCAATCCGCAAATCGGGTTTTGACCCCGATAACGACTCGCACGTGCTCGTGTTCTGCGGCGATATGTTCGATCGCGGGCATCATAACCGCAATGTGCTTCGTTATCTTGATAAAATCAAAAATAAAATAATGATTCGCGGCAATCACGAGGATATGCTCGTGCGTATAATCGAAACGGAAAAGCTTCAGCCGCACCACGTATATAACGGTACGTTCGTGACCGTAACCGAGTTTTTCGGAAGAAACTCGGTCAGCTACAACGGAAACGTTGACCTGACGTGGAAAAGACGCAAAGCGAAAAAGCTTTGCGCGTTCATTGACGGAATGAGCGATTATTACGAAACCGAAAACTACGTTTTCACGCACGGCTGGCTGCCTCAGGATGAGAACGGAAAAATACTCCCCGACTGGCGTAACTCTTCTCCCGAGATGTGGCAGAGCGCCCGCTGGACTCATTGGAACGAGGTGTACAAAATAAGCGACCGTCCCGACGGCAAAACCGTAGTCTGCGGTCACGTGCCTTGTCAGAACGCCGCCGGTATCGACCCGGCGCGGTCAGCCGACGACTGCTCACCGTACTTTGCCGACGGCCTTATCGCCGTAGATGCGGGAACCGCCGCATCGCACCAGGTGAACGTGCTTGTACTTGAGGACGAAACGCTATGACAGACAAAAACGTCCTTCGTGCCGAGGAACTCCGCGTAATCTTCGGTGAAAAGTTCGGCGGAGTATATCTCGGAATGACCATAAAAGAGTTCGACTCTCTCGGCTTTGAGTACGGCGACAGCGTAGACGTCGTCTTCAGTACGGGCTATTCAATACGTGACATACCGTATTATAACGGCTTTTATACAAAGGTCGGAAACCCGCTTCTCGTGTCCTATCCCGGGTTTCCTTATATCGACGTCAGCTACAATAACGGCTACGACGTAATAACTCACGGCAAGCTGAGCGAAAGCGATACGTGTACCGTAACGCTTCGCGAAAGGGGAAAATATTCCGCCACGCAGAACCTGCTGAACCTCTCGTATACCAACGTAAGAGAAGATTACGACAGCGACGAGACGTTCGCAAACTTCCGCTGCGTCAGGTGCGGCAGACTGAAAGATAATCTTCTGTACCGCTCCGTTTCTCCCTGCAACAATCTATACAACCGCGCACCGTACGCGGACAGACTGCTCAGAGAGAACGGCATCACGTTCGTAATCGACCTCGGCGACAGAGAAGGCGAGCACGAGCGCTATGCGGGCAGACCCGAATTCGAGAACTCGTATTATAAAACCCTGCTTGATTCCTCGAGAGTCGTTGCGGCGGGGCTCGGCTCCGATTACCGCGGAGAAGCGTATGCCCGTAATATAGCCCTCGCACTTGAAAAATACGCTTCTGTCGGCGGTAAATTCCTCGTTCACTGTACCGAAGGCAAGGACCGTACGGGCTTTGTCTGCGCTCTGCTCGGCGCTATTGCCGGTGCCGGCTACGGAGAGCTTGAGGACGACTATATGCTCACGTACCGCAACTATTACGGGGTTACAAAAGAAAAATACCCCGAAAGATACGCGGAGATTGTGTCACGCAAGCTTGACGATATACTTGCGGGAATGCTCGGGCTCCCGATAGGGGCATCGCCCGCGGGGCACGACCTTGAGCACAGAACGGAAGACTATCTTCTGCGCGCGGGAATGAGCAGCGAAACGCTCTCGCGTCTCAAAGAAATTATATGCATATAAAAAAGCGACGCCGTCAGGCGTCGCTTTAAATTACATTTTTTCGACTATATGACGTATCAGCGCGGTGAAACCGTCTCTGACTCTCGCGCCGGTCTCAATGACCTCCTCGCTCGTCAGCGGCTGGTCGAGGATACCCGCCGCCATGTTGCTGAGGCAGGAGATTCCGAGAACGTCGATCCCCGCATGACGTGCGGCGACAACCTCGGGGTGAGTACTCATGCCGACCGCGTCCGCACCGAGGATTCTCGCCATTCTTATCTCGGCGGGAGTCTCGTACGACGGACCGCTGAACCACATGTATACGCCGTCGCGGAGCGTCATGCCGAGGTCTGCGGCGCACTCGTGTGCGATCTCGCAGAGTGCGGGATTATAGGCGCGTGACATATCGGGGAAGCGTACGCCGAACTCATCGAGATTCGGCCCGATAAGCGGGTTAACTCCGCCGAAATTCACGCTGTCGCGAATAACCATGAGGTCACCGGGGCGAAAATCTAGATTGACGGCACCCGCGGCATTGGTAACGATAAGCGTCTTGACTCCGAGCTTCTTCATGACTCTTACGGGAAGCACGATATCCTCGGGGGAATATCCCTCGTAAAAGTGGAAGCGTCCGCGCATCATGCAGACCTTTTTGCCGTATAGCGTGCCGCTTACCCATTCGCTCTTATGCCCGATAGCCGTAGATACGGGAAAGTCCGGTATATCCTTATAAGAAATTGTTTTCGCGTCGTCGAGCACGACCGTGTCGGCAAGTCCCGAGCCGAGTATAAGTCCGATTTCACTTTCTCCGCAGGCTTCTTTTATAACCTCGGCGGCTTTGTTTATTCTTTCGATCATGTGAAATACCTTCCTTTCGTTAATTCAATTATAACACGAACGCAACTCACTTGCAATAGCGTTGACAAATGTGAGTATTTAGTGTAAAATTTCCGTGAGGTGAGAACGTGAAAAACAGTATATGGAAATACGGAGAAAAAAGAACGGTTGCAAAGACCCGTGTGTTCTCCGTTGATGCCGAAAACGCGACAGCGGAT
>JAZUGD010000192.1:0-2386 GCA_045641025.1 Eubacteriales bacterium | reverse complement strand
ACGTGCACGGTTGTGCGAAATTTTCGCAGATCCTTCGCGGGGCTCAGGATGACAAATCAAGTTTTTGCCGACAGACATACAATTCGGCATAATTCCGAATTCCGCAATTCCGTGGTTGTTCACCTTCGGTGAAATGGGTGTTAGGCTTCGCCTAAACCCTGCGAGTTTGCTAACGGCAAACATCGCCATTCCGCATTACTGCAAATTCCGATTTGTCCGTACAAGCATCGGATTTTGACGTGGAAACACTTCCTTGTTTTTATCAGTTTACGACCAGTGCCGTGGGCACGCCCGTGCACCCGTTCCAGTACGCCGCTTCATCTTCAAGCGTCGCACCGAGTCTTCTCCTGTTTCTGCCGATGCCGAGCGGGAAGCCGTTTACGTCAAAGCCGCATTCTCCGGCTCTCCGGAGGAAGACGCCGTACATATCCGAAAGCTCCTCAAGCCGCGCCGCGTTCTCCGCGAACAGCGCGGGGTAATACGCTCCCGCAATACCCTCGTAAAGGAGCGCAAGAGAGAGCAGCTTTGCGCGCGTCTCCGTCTCGTACGTCGGAGCGTCTTCGATCATTTCATCAAGCAGAGGCGCAACACGGTCGAGGCATTGCCCGACGTAGGGGTAATCCGCATCCGTGAAGTTGAACACCTCTACGTTCCAGCCGGAGGCGCAGCCCACGTGCAGAAGCGAGTCGCGGTGCACCTGTGCCACCGCCCCGAAGCCCTCGAGCGAGTCCTCACCGTAGGACGCGATAACCTTTTCGTCAAGTGCCTTCAGGTATTCCTCGTACGTTATATCGGGCTCCCACTGTAATACGGGAAGCATTATATGGTTCATTCTGCCGAGTCCGAGTCCGCTGCACTCTCCGTCGAGATAAATGCCGTAAACGCCGACTGACGCAAGATATTTTACGTCCTCGAACATGACGCGGTCAAGTACGTTGTACTGCGCGAACGCCGAATCCATTGCATAATACCACACGGACACGTCATCCGATATGCGGCACCATTCCTCAAGCCATCCGGCAAAGTCGGCGTTTGTGACGTCGCTGCCGAAGCTGCCCTGCGTTCTGAACGTAGCCTCCGTGCATTCACCCGCATTTATCGGATGATTGTTGCAGATACCGTCGAGGCAGAACGTAATATTCACAAGCTCGTTCGGTAGGTCGACCTTCGGCGGAACCTTCGGCTCCATGTATGCGAACGCGAGATAGCGCAGTCCCGGGTATTCCTCGTCCACCGTCTCGGAAACCCTGTTCACGAAGTGCATGACGGGTCCCGCCTGCGAGCCGTTGTCCTTGAAGCACTTGCGGCACTCCCTGCAGGTGCACCAGTTGTAGGTGTCCGGTGCGCCGAGGTCAACGTAGGTCAGCGTCTCACCGAGCACGAGTCCCGAGTCGAGCTTTGCGCGGATGAGCTCTTTTACGTTCTCCACGACAATCTCCACGTTTTCCTCGTCGAGGTAGCAGGGCTGCTCGTGAATATAGTCGAAGTCATCGCCGAGCAGACAGTCGTTCTGTATGCCGTGGCAGCAGTGCGTCCACGGGCCTCTGTGGGATATATTCCGGTCGGTTTTCACGGGGTCGGAGTAAAGGTTGCCCTGTAGGTAGTAGCCGAACGTGAGGTGACCGTCTCTCTTCGTTCCCTCGGGTATGTCTATATGCTCCGTCTCGGCAAGGCAGGCGTCACCGTACGTGAGTCCGTCCCAGCCGCACAGATGCTCAAGGAAGTAGTATACGCCGTTCGAGCATCCCGCGTTTTGTCCGTTGCCGCGGAAATATATATTGCCGTCCCTGACCTCGTAGGAGTAGCCTCCGCGGGAGTCGTAGGTGTCGTCGTCGAATGCTTCAAACGAGACGAACGGAGTCCCGACAGGCTCTTCCGTCATGGGCAGAGTGACACCCGTCGCTTCCTTTATGAGACGCACGAACTCATGCGCCGCGTACTCACCGTTGCCCCGGGTGAGCCCCGTCGCGGGCATCGTAGGCTCGTCGGTATGGGTATATACCACGGTATATTCGGATATATCGCGTCCCGCGACGGTCAGCCGCTCAATGCGCGCGCCCTCGTGGAACACCTTGTCCTCCACGGTTTGACCGTGCCTTACGGCGTGCTCGTACGCGCGCACCGCGGTGTCAAGTCCGAGCTCCGTTTTACCGCAGATGACGGTCGTGCCGCCCTCCGTACGGATGATATATCCGTCGTCCTCAAAGGAGGTCATGTCGACCCCGAGCGCGTCCGCCGTGCCGACGGCAACACCGTCGGGTATTTCGCCGAGGCGGGACTTAAGCCACGCACCGTCGGCATAGCCGGACGAAGTTGACGCACTCTCGGTCTGCACGGGAGCGCAGGAGGCGAGAGCCGACGCGGTAATCACCGCCGCCATAATAAG
>JAZUGD010000191.1:0-11636 GCA_045641025.1 Eubacteriales bacterium | reverse complement strand
ACAATCGCTATGCGATTATTTCACATTTGCCGTAGGCAAATATTTCACTATTCGGAAATTATATATAATTTCCCTGCTTGCTATGGCATGAGACAAAGATACCCGCTGAAAAAGAAAAACTTTTCAGCGGGTTGTTTCTTTCAGCTCGACAAACTGAAGTTTATGTGCTTCGTTTAGATTCATCCTGTTCGGATTGAACGGATAGAATTTTACTGTTTAGACAATCCTGAACTTCATCATAGGATACTCCATCAGCAAATAATGCTTCTATTTCCATAATTCTTTCTGTATTTTTAAAGTTATTATGGCGGACCAGCTCATCAAAACAATATTCCGTCCCATCAATATTAACGGTTAATATATCATCGCGGTTAAGTGTAACATTGTTTAACTTTTTTATTTTAAGCACCGACTTTATCAATTGATAATAGTCTTCCGCGATTATTTCAGCACTGTCGTTAACATCACCGTCATGTGTTTCCGCTTCAAGAAGTGATTTGAACTTATCAAGATCAAATGATTTTTTAATGAGATTATCAAGAAAATCATTTAATGCCATTATCTAACACCTCCGCAAATTCTTATTTGTCAATATCTCTTATATCTGATTTTACTGTGCAAAAGCCAAAAACATCCTTATCCACCCGTAGCATTATCACCGAAGGGATTTGTTTTATCTGTCTCCGTCCTCGCGGGTCGAAAGTATGAGCTCACCGAACGTGAGGTTGAAGTTTATCTCGTCGGGGGCTCTCCACAGCGTCGCAGGTTCCGTTGTGCCGTCGTCGTTCTCCTTCGTGGGAGTCTCGCCGTATTCGAACGCGATTTCCTTTACGTTGTGCATTCTTCCGCCGCCCCACATCTCAAGCGGCAGACAGTACGCGACTCGGAGCGTCTCGCCGGGCTCGGCGTAAAGTCTGTGCGGTACGAGAGTGTACGTTTTCTTCGCCGTGCTGACCGTCAGAAGCGGCAGAGGCGCGGCACCGTCGCCGTTGTTCTTAACCGTTACGTGGAATGCACGTGCACAGCTGACGTCTTTGAGAGATACGCCGAACGATGCGATGTCAAGCGCGTATTTCGGCGAGTCCGCGGTGAAGCTTACGTCCGCGGCAAGGTCAGTGAGCGTGTGATATTCCGATGCAAGACCGAAATCTCCGTCTCCGAGCAGCGACGCGACGAAGCGGCCGACCTCGACGTTCTCGTTCGCGCCGAGAAGTGCCTCGGTGCCGTATCCTGCGGCGCATACGGGCACCGCAACGCCGGAATGACCGGACGTGCAGTATTCGACTCTGTCGGTGATATCGGCGGCGGTTGCGTCGTAGGGGTAATAAAGACCGCCCGTCTCGTGGTCTGCGGTGACGATGAGCACGGTGTCGGGGTTGAGAGCAACGAAACGGAGCGCAACGGCAACTGCCTCGTCAAACTGATACATCTCGTGTGTCTCGTAGATGAAATCGTTGTCGTGTCCGCCGGAGTCGATCTGCGAGCCCTCTACCATAAGGAAGAAGCCGTTCTCATCGGCAGAAAGAGTGTTCAGCGCATAGTTTGTCATTTCGGAGACGGTCGGCAGACTCTCGTCCTCGGTTGAGAGGTATCCGTCGTCGAAAAGACCGATAACGGGCAGAGAAGCCTTCTGCGCCTCAGCCCAGTCCTTCGTGTAGGTTACGCCTCCGTCAATTGCCGCCTGCAGTGTCTTTGCCACGCGCATGGAGTCGTAATCGTCAGAGCCGGAGCCGAGGAGAATATCAAGCGCGCCGCTCTGCAGAAGCGCGAGCTGGTCGCCGATGATATCGTGCGTGTCGCCTCTCTGGTCTGCGTGAGCAGTGAAGTCGGCGGGAGTCGCGTCGGTCACGGACTTGGTGACGACCACGCCCGTGCTCTTGCCCTTTTCCGCGGCAAGCTCAAGAAGCGTTTTGTATTCCTCGGAGTCGTCGGCACTCTTGCCTACGGTGCTGTTCGAGGTCTTGAAGCCCGTAGAGAGCGCGGTGCCGCCCGCGGCGGAGTCGGTTATGTCGTTATCGGCGGAATACGTCGTCTGGTACGATATGACGGGGCAGGCGTAAAGAGACGGCTTGCCGCCGTACAGAGAATCTTTATAAAGACGGGTGTACGCGTCGACTATCGAGTATCCCATGCCGTCGCCTATCATGAAGATGAAGTTTTTCGGCTCGGTGAATTCTTCGTTTTCTATTGCGGTGATAACGTCGGTGCTGATTATCGCGCCGCTGCCCTCACGGAACGTGATAGACACGGTCTCAACGTTCTTTACCGCTTCCTCGTACGCCGCGGCACGTGTCTCCGCTTCGTTCACGGTAGTTGCGGCGGTTTCGGTGGTCTTACCGTCGCCGTTCCCGCCCGCGCAGGATGCAAGCAGCGATAGCGCTGTCATAATTACAAGGATAAATGAAAGTGTTCTTTTCATAATGCCTCTCCTTTGTTTGTTTACCATATTGTACTATAAAACGGAGAATAATGCAAGGAAACAAAGCTAATACACAATATTATACAAACGCCTAATAAAATAAGGCAAACGCCGAATATGGCGATAAAGATAAACGGGATGCCGGAAAGCATCCCGTTTTGCGTTTTGTCGGGTTCAGTCTGCTATCGAGTGAACGATTTTCTGAAGCTCGTCGTACTTCTTTGCGATGTCGCGCGCGAGAGCGAGCTGACAGCGGGTACGTACGAGGTTGTGCTCGGGGTAGGTGATCTTGAAGTATTTGTCGCCGGTGATGTAGTCGTCAAGGAAGCGGGACGCAAGCTCAATCGTAATTGCGAAGGTCGCGGGCACGAGAGTATCAATTTCCGCAGGAGTGAATGCGTTCTTGACCTGACCGATGAAGCCGCGGCTGAAGGCTGCGAACTTTTCGACGTCGAACGAAACGAGGTCAAGGTCGGGTTCGTCCTCGGCTGCGGTGTTTGCGATAAAGCGTACCGCGTCGGCAAAGTCGTACATTGCCATGCCGGGCATAACGGTGTCAAGGTCGATAACTACGAGCGGCTTGTGAGTTCTCTTTGCGAAGAGAACGTTGTTCGACTTGGTGTCGTTGTGGGTAACTCTTACGGGGAATTCACCGCGCTCGAAGCGTGCCCACGGCTCGGATGCCATTGCTCTTACCGATGCGATGTAGTTAATCTCGTCCTGAACGAGAGCGACTCTCTCGACGGGGTCCTCGTCAACGTGGGAAAAGAGCGTTTCAAGGCGCTTACCGGTGTTGTGGAAGTCCTTAATCGTTTCAAAGAGCTCGGCTCCGTCAAAATCGGAGAGCTGCATCTGGAAGCGACCGAACGCCTCGCCGGTAGCCTCGATTACGCTGAGGTCATCGCAGGTATCGAACGTCATGGAGTCAACGTAGTTCATTACTCTCCAGAAGCATCCGTCCTCGTCGAAGACGTAGTTCTTGCCGTCCTCGGTGTGGTGGAAGTGGAGGTTGAGCTGGTCGGGGTATTTCTCTCTCATGTACGTAGTGACCTTGTCGATATTGCTCATTATCTCGACGGGGCTTCTGAATACGTACGTGTTGATTTTCTGAATGATATAAGCCTTAAGCTTGCCGTCCGGCTGTCTGAAAGTAACCTTGTAGGTTGAATTTATGTTACCGTTGTTTATTACCTTGTAGGTGTAAAACTTTCCCTCGAGTCTGAAAAGCTTACCTATTTCCGCGAGTTTGCGAGTCATAAAATAAACCGCCTTTCGGAATATATTGTGGTCATACCATACTATGATACCATATATAATGTAAAAAATCAATAGTATACCGCAAAACTGTATATATGCACAAAAAAGGCACGGAAAATTTTATCCGTGCCTTTTGGCGTATATTTTACAGACGGACGACGGTAACGGTTACGTCCTCACCGTTAATCTGCCATTCCTTGGAGATTGCACCGTCCTCGGCGCCGTCCTCGGCGACGTCTGCGGCTCTGTCTGCGAGCACCGCACGCCATATATCGGTCTTGAAAGTGTCAAGCACACGGGAGACGGTTTCGCTGCCGGATACGGCAAGAGCGATGTGGTCGGTCACGTCAAAGCCCGAATCCTTACGCATCGTCTGTACCTTCGAGATAATCTCGCGTACGTAGCCCTCGTCGATGAGCTCGTCGGTAAGGTTCGTGTCGATTGCAACGGTGATGCCCATGTCCGCAACGGAGAAGAAGCCGCCCTTCTGCTCGACCTCGATGAGAAGGTCTTCCTCGGTAAGCTTAACCTCCTCGCCGTCAAAGTCAAAGGTGAGCGCGCCGGAGGCGGAAAGCTCGTCCATTGCCTTGTTGCCGTCGATTTCGGTAAGAGCGTTCTTGATCTTGCCGAGGAGCTTGCCGTACTTCGGACCTACGGTACGAAGCTGAGGCTTGAAGGTGTAGGAGGAAACCGCCGACATGTCGGAGACGAAGAGAACCTCCTTGACGTTGAGCTCGTCGGTAACGACGTCTCTGTAATAATCGCTTACGTCGCGGTCGGTCTTGACGTACATGGAAGCGATGGGCTGACGGTTCTTGATATTCGCGCCGTTGCGTGCGCTGCGTCCGAGGTTGACAACCTTGAGCACGAATTCCATATCGTCCTCAAGCGCGGTGTCAATCATGCTCTCATCCGCCTCGGGGAACGAGCAGAGATGAACGCTTGCGGGAGCGGACGGGTCAACGGTGCATACGAGGTTGCGGTAGATTTCCTCACTCATGAACGGAATCATGGGAGCGGCAATCTTTGCAACCGTAACGAGACACTCGTGCAGGGTCTTGAATGCGGCAATCTTCGTCGCGTCCATTCCCTTGCCCCAGAAGCGCTCGCGTGAGCGGCGTACGTACCAGTTCGAAAGCTCGTCAACGAAGCCGGAGATGGCGCGTGCTGCCTCGGGGATACGGTAGTTTGCGAGGTTATCGTCAACCGCCTTGACGGTGGAGTTCATACGGGAGAGTATGAACTTGTCCATTACGTTCAGCTCAAGGTCGGAGAGACTGTACTTCGTCGGGTCGAAGCCGTGGATGTCGGCGTAAAGTACCCAGAACGCGTAAGTGTTCAGGAGCGTGCCCATGAACTTTCTCTGACCCTCTACCACGGCGCGTCCGCTGAAGCGGGACGGGAGCCACGGTGCGGAGTTCGTGTAGAAGTACCAGCGGATGGCGTCGGAGCCGTATGTGTTCAGCGCGTCGAACGGGTCGACGGCGTTGCCCTTGGACTTGGACATCTTCTCGCCGTTTTCGTCAAGCACGAGACCGAGAACGATGACGTTCTTGTAGGGTGCCTTGTCAAACAGAAGCGTCGAGATTGCGAGAAGCGAGTAGAACCAGCCTCTCGTCTGGTCAACGGCCTCGGAGATGAAGTCTGCGGGGAACTGTGCCTCGAAGAGCTCCTTGTTTTCAAAAGGATAATGGTGCTGTGCGAACGGCATCGAGCCGGAGTCGTACCAGCAGTCGATTACCTCGGGCACGCGGTGCATCTCGCCGCCGCATTCGGGACAGCGGAGAGTAACCGCGTCAATGTAGGGGCGGTGAAGCTCGATATCGTCGGGGCAGTTGTCGCTCATTGCCTTCAGCTCTTCCTTGGAACCGATGCAGTGGGTGTGTCCGCACGAGCATTCCCATATCGGAAGGGGAGTACCCCAGTATCTGTTGCGGCTGAGACCCCAGTCCTGAACGTTCTCAAGCCAGTCGCCGAAGCGTCCGGTGCCGATGGACTCGGGAATCCAGTTGACGGTTTTGTTATTGGCGATAAGACGGTCGCGTACGGCGGTCATCTTGATGAACCACGAGTTGCGCGCATAGTAGATAAGCGGCGTGCCGCATCTCCAGCAGTGCGGGTAGCTGTGGTTGAACTCGGGAGCGGAGAAGAGAAGTCCCTTTTCCTTGAGTGCGCGGAGAATGGGCTTGTCCGCATCCTTGACGAACGTGCCTGCCCAGTCGGTCTCCGCGGTCATCTCACCCTTTGCGTCAACGAGCTGTACGAGCGGCAGACCGTATTTGCGGCCGACGTTCGCGTCGTCTTCACCGAATGCGGGAGCGATGTGAACGATACCGGTACCGTCTTCCATAGTAACGTAATTGTCGCAGGTGACGTACCAGCACTTTTCCTTGGGAGAAACGAAATTGAACAGCGGAACGTATTCCCTGTATTCGAGGTCGCGGCCGGTATATTCTTCGATAACGTCGTATTTGCCCTCGCCGAGAACCTTGTCGCAGAGAGCGGCGGCAAGCACGTAAATTCTTCCGGCTTCCTCGCCTGCCTCGTCGTTCATCTTAACGCGGACGTACTTCGAGTCGGGGTTTACGCAGAGCGCAACGTTCGAGGGGAGCGTCCACGGGGTAGTCGTCCATGCGAGGAAGGCGGCGCCCTCGGCGTCGTCCTTTATCGCGAAGCGTGCGATGGCGGAGCGTTCCTTGACGTCCTTATATCCCTGTGCAACCTCGTGAGAGGAGAGGGGAGTACCGCAGCGCGGGCAGTAAGGAACAATCTTAAAGCCCTTATAAAGCAGGTTCTTGTTCCAGATTTCCTTCAGCGACCACCACTCGGACTCAATGTAGTCGTCGTGATAGGTAACGTAGGGGTGCTCCATGTCCGCCCAGAATGCGACGGTGTCGGAGAAATCCTCCCACATTCCCTTGTATTTCCATACGCTCTCCTTGCACTTTTCGATAAAGGGAGCGATACCGTATTTCTCAATCTGCTCCTTGCCGTCGAGCCCGAGAAGCTTTTCAACCTCTATCTCAACGGGAAGACCGTGAGTATCCCATCCGGCTTTACGGGGAACGTACGCGCCCTTCATCGAATGGTAACGCGGAATCATATCCTTGATAACGCGGGTCAGCACGTGACCGATGTGGGGCTTGCCGTTAGCCGTCGGCGGTCCGTCGTAGAAAGTGTAGGACGGGCAGTTTGCGTGTATCTCGTTCTGACGCTTGAAAACGTCGTTTTCCTTCCAGAAATCGAGAATTTCCTTCTCTCTTTCACGGGAGTCGAGGTTTGTTGAGACCTTCTTATACATTATGTCCTCCGAAGACGCAGAATTTGCATTATATCTCAATTACGCCGCCAAGCGGCGGCACTGATGTTTAATGAAACGGTGGCGTGTGTGGTTTGCACGAATGTGCAAAACCGCACGAAAATCCTTGCTTGTGGATTTTCAGCCGCCGGTTCCGGCGTGAAATAACGTAACTGTATTTAAAGCAGTCTGTATTTTCACGCAACTTATAAGATATCATAATTATGAGGAAAAGTCAAGGAATTTCACTTCTCCGCGTAATATTTCTCAAGCTCGTGAGCGATTTCCTCACGAACCGAGAGAAGCACCTCGGGGCTCTCGTTGTAATCGAGCACGTCGCGGGTGATTATGCGGATATATTCGTCCGTTTTTTCTTTTCCGAGAACTCTTTCCGCCATGATGAGGTACATGTAGTCCTCAATGCCGTCGCGGATGTATTCTACGCGGAGAGAACCTATGGGTCCGTCGATTCCTACGTAATATCCGGGATATACGAGAATGCCGTTGCCGTACGAGTGGTTGCCGAAGCCGATTTTGTAATCTATGCTGCGGTAAGGCATATATCCGTAATCGTCAACCGCGTAATAGAGACATCCGGTGATATCGAGGCTCTTCTGCTGCCAGAATGCCGTACGCGGCGCGAGTCCGTTGTCCTCCGCGTGGAAGGAAACGTACGGATCCCACGGGCCGCCCGCGAAGTACCACCATGCCTCAACGGGATCGCCGTTCGCGTCGCCGATTTCGAGTCGCTTGTTCAGATTGTCTATGTATTCACCGTTTCTCGCTTCCCATTCGGGAGACTGGAAGATGAACGCCTTGTCGTTATATCTGTCCTTCTCCTCGGTATAAATCCAAACCTTCGGGCACCATATCTGTACGTACGAATAGTAGTCGAATAGGTCGTCGGGGAAGACGATGCCGCGGTTGTGACCCTCAAGCGGAACTATCTGGCGCCCTCCGGGGTAAACGCTCTGCATGAATTCGTACATCGACTTCATCGAGGCGATACTGCCTTCCTTGCCGGGGTGAGCATCCGGCAGAGGCTCGTCCACGTAGTAGAAGTAGCCCTTCTTCGCCCACTCGGGATTCTTCGAGAGCTTTTCATATTCCGCGCGTGTCTGCTCTATCGCCTCGGCATCGTACCGGCTGCCGTACGCGTTCTTGCGCGAGCCGAGCATGAAGTTACGCACTCTGTCGTTGTTAAGATATACGTCAGCCTCGTTCGACGAGGGAGTGTACGGCAGGTTTGTGGGATTTATGCGGTTCTCGAGGAAATAGTCGTAGTATTTCTTGAAAATTTCGTTGCCCTTCGCTTCGCCCGCTTCGGTGGTCGCGTCAATCTTGAAGTGACTGAGTATCTGCCATATTTCAAATCCGAACGAGGTGCCGCAGGCATCCTTGTCGTCAAGTGCAAAGCTCCATACGTTCAGGTATACCTTGGCACGCTTGACCTCGCTACCGTGACTGCGGAGAGATACCGTCGCCTCGTAAAGTCCGGGGCGCGTGTCCGCCGCGGTCGTTGCCTTGATCATAAAGCCCTGAGACTGACCCGCCTTGACCTTGCCGAGCACAACGCCCGATTTCGTGGCGGACGGCTTGGCATCCGACGGAATGAGCGCGTCGGGACCGGGAGTTTCGGGCTTTGACTCGTCCCACGGGTCTTTTCTCATGCCTACGTAGTAGTAGGAATAAATATCGGTGTCGACCGTCTCGCCGTAGCAGTTGGTGAAGGCGGTGACGGCGGGGAGCAGCTCGTCGTAATCCTTGTCGGGCACGACGTAAAGGGCGCAGTCCTCCGCCTCGTTTCCGGCGGCGTTTATGACGTACGAGCAGCCCGTCGACTCATCGGTGGGCTCGGTGTCCTCACGCCACAGCTTAGCGTTTGCGTGCTCGAACCAGAGCGTCATTCCCGCATCCTCTGCGGAAGCGACCTGCGGAGTGGTGTCGCGGACAACCTTCGTGCGTCCGAGAGTCACGTCCCAGTTGGCGAGATATTTGAGAAGGAGCGTGACGTCGGAGAGGTTAATCTTGCCGCTCATGTCTGCGTCGGCACCGTTTTCGTCTATCGTCACGTCCCACGCGGCAAGCTTCTTGAGAATTGTCGTTACGTCGCTTACGTTTATTTTACCGTCGGCGTTCGCGTCACCCGATACGAGCACGGAGAGGGCACCCGCTTCGGTTGATACCGTGCTTCCGCAGGGAACCGCGCTGTCTCCGGTGAGGACGTCGCCCTTGGGAGAGGCGACGTTTACTTCCGCGGTGAACTGGTCTGCCACGGTTTTGGCGTCAACGGGACCGTTCGTGCCGAAGACGTACGTCCCGTCAAGCGAGAGCACGAGAGACGCATCGGTCTTCAGCGCCGGTGCGTCGGCAGCTCCCGCTCCGGCAAAGGAGAAGGCGGTAAGCACCGATGCTGCGGCGATTATGAGAGCGATAAGTTTTTTCATGATGTCACCTTTCTTTACACGCCGTTAATACGTGCGTCTTGAAACGCCGTGAGAATCTATTGCGTATGAGTCGGGGATATTGCATCCTTCCGCTGCGGCTTTTGCGGCGGCGGCGCGGAGAATATTTTCCTCTTCCTCGGTCAGAATACCGAGATACGGTATATCGGTCTTTCCGGTGATTTTCTCAAACAGCACCATTGCCGCAAGAAGGCTTCCTTTTTCCGACGGATGGTTGAGATCGTTCACGTTGTAAAGCTCAAGTTCGGGATGGTTTACGTACACGTTGCGGAAGGCAAGTCCCGCATAAGCAGCGTCTGCCGAAAGCTCGTCCGCTATCGCGCGGTAGGAGGCGGCAAGGCGGTAGGTCATCGTTTCGTGAGTCCAGTTTGTAATGCCGTACGTCTCGTGCCCGTCCTTTCTTGCCCAAGTGGAATAAAAGAGTACTTTTGCACCGTTTTCACGCGCAAGTGCGCAAAGGTCGCGCGCGCCGTCAAAGAAGCGGGCGGGGTCGCATGCGGGAATAACGGAGTATTCCTGAAGCACGACGAAGTCGTAACGGTTCTCCGAAAAGGCACGGCGTACCTCACGGCCCATCTCGTCCTCGGGGTTTGCAAAACGGTCGAGATACCAGTCGCCGTGTACTATCATCTCGGTTTCGGCGGGAACGCCGCACGCCTGTGCGATTTTCGGGAACTGAACGTTCGGCATATCGTTGAAATAAGTGTAGCTGTTGCCTATAAAAAGAATTTTCACGGTGAATCTCCTTGCTTTCGTTTACTATATTATACAGTATCCCGCGCCGCTTGTAAACCTTGTTTTTTCAAATGCGATTCTAATATAATTAGAAAAATCGAACCTTTGCGAAGCGAATTTTGAAAAATGTGTTTCGTCATCGTGTACAAATTGCACAAACGCGCAGAGACAAGTTTGGATAAAAAAACGCTTCACATATTGCACTTTATATGGTATAATATTATGCGTGTAAAAGCGGGTGCGTCCCGCGTAAACCCTGTAAATAATTTTCGGAGGAATATATAATGGCAAGCCTTTCTTTCAAGCACATCTATAAGAAGTATCCCGGCGGCGTTACCGCCGTATCCGACTTCAACCTCGAAGTCAAGGATAAGGAATTCCTTATTCTCGTCGGTCCTTCCGGTTGCGGTAAGACCACCACTCTCCGTATGATCGCAGGTCTTGAAGAGATCTCCGACGGTGAACTCTTCATCGGTGACCGTCTCGTAAACGACGTAGCACCTAAGGACCGTGATATCGCGATGGTTTTCCAGAACTACGCTCTTTATCCTCACATGACCGTGTTCGATAACATGGCATTCGGTCTTAAGCTCCGCAAGACCCCGAAGGAAGAAATCAAGCGCCGCGTTGAGGAAGCTGCCCGCATCCTCGACATCACCCACCTTCTTGACAGACGTCCGAAGGCTCTGTCCGGCGGTCAGAAGCAGCGTGTTGCACTCGGCCGTGCAATCGTCCGTAATCCTCAGGTCTTCCTCCTTGACGAGCCTCTGTCGAACCTCGACGCTAAGCTCCGTGCAAGCATGAGAACCGAGCTTACCAAGATTCACCAGAGAGTCGGTACCACCTTCGTATACGTTACCCATGACCAGGTCGAGGCTATGACCATGGCAACCCGTATCGTAGTTATGAAGGACGGTCTGATTCAGCAGGTAGATACTCCTCAGAACCTCTACGACAAGCCGGCTAACCTCTTCGTTGCAGGCTTCATCGGCACTCCCGAGATGAACTTCCTGAACGGCGTTCTCGAGCAGAAGGGTGCAGACATTTACTTCACCACCGGTGAGACCTCCTTCAAGCTTCCCGCAGACAAGGCAAACGAGCCTCTCGTTAAGGACTACGTAGGCAAGGAAGTTATCGCGGGTATCCGTCCCGAGGCTATCCACGACGAAGAGATGTTCCTGAAGGCTCTTCCCGACGGCAACGTTGACGTTGACGTAGAAGTTACCGAGCTTATGGGTGCAGAGATTTACCTCTACATCACCCTCGAGGAGCAGAGAATGATCGCGCGTGTTTCCTCCAGAAGCACCGCAAGAGCAGGCGACAAGATCAGAGTCGCTATCGACCTCTCCCGTATCCACCTCTTCGACAAGGATACCGAGCGCGCAATCTGCCACTAAATCAATGCAAACGAAAACCGTCCGCAAAAGCGGACGGTTTTTTCTCTTTCGCCGTCGGCGAAAGA
>JAZUGD010000190.1:0-2527 GCA_045641025.1 Eubacteriales bacterium | reverse complement strand
TATAAAGTCCCAATTGGATTCGATATACGTGTCCTCGGAGAAGGTTACCATCAGTGATTCGGCATCTGTTTTATACGTGTAATACTGTATGTCGTTTTCGTTATTTCCGTAAGGGTGAGCCGATTCGGGATAGTCAAGTTTTCCGCATCTGGTGCATACGTCGTCAACAAAGTCATGTCCGAGTGCGGGGACAACGCCGTCGGTATAACTGTCACCGCAGCGTGAGCACGTCCATTCCGTATATCCGCCCTCCATGCACGTTGCCGTCACCTGATGCCAAAGGCTGTAATCATGACCGAGCGCGGGAACAACGTCGCCGGTATAGCTGTCACCGCAGCGTGAGCACGTCCATTCCGTATATCCGCCCTCCGTGCACGTTGCCGTCACCTGATGCCAAAGGCTGTAATCATGTCCGAGTGCGGGGACAACGCCGTCGGTGTAGCTGTTGCCGCAGACGGAACAGGTGTGCGTCGTGTATCCTCCCGCTATGCAGGTAGGCAGATACGTAACGGAACCGTACTTGTGGCCCTCGGCGCAGATAACGGCTTTGTAGTCGCTTCCGGGAACGAGAACGGTACTGTTATACACATACGTATAGTAACCGTTGTTATCCAGCGTTCTTCCGCAGAGGTTATACTGTCCGGCAACGTAAACGTTGCTGAGATATTTTACTCCGCCGTTGTTGGCAACAGTGAAATTCCTGACTCTCAGCCCTTTAACGGTCTGGCGCGACGTTCCGTTCAGAATCAGAGTGCCGTCCGTCATTTCGCATTCGTCTGCGGTAAAGTCACCGCCGAGGTATACGGACGCACCTGCTGTCGTCTGTTCGATATCTTCACAGTTCAAATCACCGCGTACGTCAAGCGTACCGTTGTTCGTGAGAGCCTTACCGACCGTCAGGTTACCGCCTACGGTAAGGTCACCGCCCGAGGTTATCTCAAGCGTACCGCGGGTAACGTTTATATTTCCCGGGAAGTTAGAGAAGCACGTCTTGCCGATGATATAGTCGGTATCTTTGCTCCACGTATTGTTTGACGTTGTGTTGTACGGTATGTACGACGAAACGTCGGACGCAACGTTTTCTGCGATTTTTGTGTATGTGCCGCCGCTGTCGTGAGCGACGAGTTTCAGAGTCTGCCTGTAATAACTGCTGTCTTTTCCCGCAACAAAATCATCACCGTATTCATCCTTGCGGAAATTATCATCCGGGGTATATACTATATCCGTACCTATTCTTCTGTCGGCACCCACGGTAGGTACGAGGTCGTCAAGGTTAATGACGTTGAAAATATTCGTAAAAGGATAACTGTACGACGTAGGTGCGGATTTGGGCGTGGCAAAAGTATATGCCACGTATTTTGTCGGCATAACGCCCGCATTATAGAAATAAAGCCCGCCTACCACGTCGGCAATCGCAGCACCGAGGCTGTGACCCGTAAGAATAACGTTATACCGGCTGCCGGAATTGTGCATATCCGATAACATATCGGAAAGTGTTTTCGTGCTTCCGTTTATATTGAAAGTAATACTGTCACAAAGAATGATAAAACGCGCCGCACAAGCACTGAAGCCCAAATGAAATCCGTTAGAGTCTCGTTCTATCAAAGCGTCCGTTAATAAATCCGCAAGATCTGTTTTGTCGGTACCGCGGAATGCGACCGCCACCGAATACATCGTTTCTCCGTTATACGTAACCTCTTTTATTCCTACGGTTGCGTTAAGGCCGGCGTAATTATTCCCGGACGAAAGAACCGTACTTCCGCCCTGCCTGTAAAGCTGTCCGTTCTCGATTTTGTAAAGCTGCGAATAACCTTCATTTGTAAGCGTTGTTGCCCAGCCGTCGCCGTCATTGCCTATCGAGTACGCGCTTTTTGACATTTCAAGTGCCATCTCAGCCGTGTCGGGGTTATAAAGCATAACGGGACCGTCATCCGCAGTACCGATAAACGTCGGTACGTATTTTGCAGCGGCGCCGGTTGTCGTACCTTCGTGGGGAATGTAATTATATGAGTTATAGTGAACGGTATAATTCCCACAGTATTCAAATGGATATAAGCCTTTTGATATTCCGTTCCACTGTTCCTGCGTACCGGAATAATATACGTCGGTAAGGCTTCTGCAGTATCCGAACGCCATGTCGTCTATGCTCTCGACAGAGTTACCGATGGTCACAGACGAGAGGCTTGTGCAGCGGTAGAACGCCATGTCGCCTATGCTCGTGACGGAATCGGGGATAACCACCGACGTGAGACTTGTGCAGAGCTGGAACGCACAGAGGTCTATGCTCGTGACGGAATCTGGGATGGTCACCGACGTGAGGTTTATGCAGTTCGAGAACGCCTCCCAGCCTATGCTCGTGACGGAGTCGGGAATGGTCACAGACGTGAGGCTTGTGCAGTAAGCGAACGCATAGCCGCCTATGCTCGTGACACCGTCTTGTATTACAACGGTTTTCATCGTACTGTAATACGTTTTCCACGGTGCGGTGGTTACAAGAGTATCGTTATAATAATCCCAACTGTAATCC
>JAZUGD010000189.1:0-7377 GCA_045641025.1 Eubacteriales bacterium | reverse complement strand
GCGATTTATCGCAGAACGCAGAGCGCAGAACGCAGAACTATGGTAAAAACCGTTCGGTCAACCGAACGGTTTTATTTTTTTTGAAATTGGTGAGTTATAAGGTTAAGTATACTCGTATTGGGGTGAATTTTTATCACGATTTATGCGGATGCCCAAGCCTTCCCTTGCCAGGGAAGGCTTTGGTGCGTATCGTTAATATGATTATGGACGTATAGTATGCCTTAATTTAACGTTTCACGGGTCGTCCGGGAGTGGGTGTTCACCTACAGCGAAACCCTGCCCCCCTACCGGTGTGGAAATTTTCGTTTTGCCGAAGGCAAAACTACATTAACTCTGCACTCTGCTCTCTTAACTCTGCACTAAAAAACGGCTCCCATAAAGGGAGCCGTTTTTGTTAAAGATTAGCCTTCGATAGCGTCGATCTTTTCGAGGATTTCTTCGATTTCAGCGCCGAGAGCGGACTCATAACGTCTGTAAACAGATGCGAAATGTCCGCCGGAGAGCATGCTGGGAAGAACCTCGCTGACCTTGCCGTCCCACATATAAATGTCGGTCCAGTCATAGTGAACGTTGTCACGGATGATGTCGAGCATATCGTAGTCACGAGTATCCTCCATACGCTTGGTCTTGATGGTGGTCTCGTAGTATGCGGGAAGAAGAATCTTCTCGGATTCGTATGCCATGTACTCAAGGATGATGGAGAGTCTGTCCTCGTCCTTGATCTGAGAAGGAATGGTGAACATGGGTGCGCATGCGTCAACCCAGCCGTAGTAGTTCTCCTGAGCGGAGTTCTGCTTCGGGTTGGGAGCTACGCCGTAGTTATCCTTCATATCAACGAATTCCTTGGTCATATCCATGGAGCCGTCGAGGAAGAGACAGTGAGCCTCACCGAATGCGTAGAATCTGGATGCTACGTAGCCGGAGGTGAATGCGCTTATATCGTTGGAGCCCCAAGCCATCTCGAGAGGCATGAAGGTGTCTTCAACGGTGATGACGTTGTGCCAGGTGTTGTAGATGTTCTGAGCCTTTTCGGTGTTGAGGCTGAGGTCGTAGCCGCCGTCGCTGTTCTTGATGGTGCGCTGCTGACCGGACCACTCAACAAGCTCGAGCATGAGTCCGTCCTCGGTTCCGAAGTAACCGAAACGGTCGGATGCGCCCATCTGCTGGTTACCGTCGAGGTCTGCCTGTGCGTCGATAACCATCGGGATGAAGGTATCGTACGTCCAGTTGTTTGCGTAAACGAGCTCGTACGGTTCTTCCATCTGGAGCTCGTCAAGCATGTTCTTGTTGAAGAACATCATGCCGACCCAGGAGAAGCCGTTCATGGTTATGTAGTTGGTTGCGATGAATCTCTTGCCGCCGATGGTAAGGTCATCTGCAGTGGACGGGAACCAGTAGCTGCGGTCGAAGTCATTGTAGGAGAGTTCAAGGAAGTCGTAAAGCAGTCCGTCAAGTGCGGCAGCCTTCGAGCGGATACCCCACTCGTAGATAACGTCGAAGTCACACTGACCTGCCTGCTGACGCTTGGTAGCGGTACCCATGGGGCCTTCGCATTCCTCTGCGACAATCTTTACGTTGTACTTTTCTTCGGCGAGACGGTTTCTTTCTGCAACTGCGTCACTGATGGCACCGCCGGAAACGCCGTCGCTCCAGATGTACTCGTCGATGAAGTCGGTAGCGTTGGAGCCGTAGATGAGGAACTTGAATTCCTCTTCATTGTAGTCTGCCTCTTCGAATACGGGAGCGTCTTCCTGTTCGGTAACGATGCTGCCGGATTCCTTAGTATCCTCGGGCTCGTCGTTATCGTTTGCGCAGGATGCGAAAGCGGTCATAACGAAGATTGCCGCGAGAATGAGGCTGAGGATCTGTCTCTTTTTCATTTTGCTTTCCTTTCAGAAAATATATTATCCGCATCGCGGGGTTTTATGAAAAGGGATGAGGCTTATGCCCTTCCCGATTTTCATTGAGGTTTATCAGTCTACGATAGTGGTCTTCATGCCGAGAAGCGACGCGAAGAACTCAATCTGCTTAACGTCGGCACCGTAGACGAGGGAGGAATGATGGGTAACGCCCGCACGGCTGATTTCCTCGAGGAAGTTCTCAACGGGAACGTGGGGCTTCATGAAGCCGCGTACGACGCCCTTGAAGTTGTCCTCGATAGTATCGAGCATGGTTACGGGAGCCGCGAGCATCTCAAATCCGTCGGGACCGCGGAAGATGTTGCAGAATACCGCCTCACCGCCCTTGTATCTGCCGTAGGTTACTACGGGGTCAACTGCATCGCCGAATACGAACGGGATTTCCTTAATCTCGGGCTTGCCTGCGATAAGAGCACGGTTAAACTCACCCATGTGGCTGAGCATAAGTGCGCCGCCTCTCCAGTCGGGGCAGAAGATTTCAACGAAGGATGCGGTGCCGAAGCCCTTGATGAGAGCGCCGGTGATGGCTGCGGTGAGGACGTCGCCCTCTCCTGCGTAGCCGGTACCGCGTGCCATTGCCTTGCATGCCTCCATGAACGGCATGATTTCAAGGCCGTCCTCGGGGATTATCTTTCTGAAGTTGACGGTGAATGCGTCGAGGCCTTCGGTCTCAATCCAGCGTCTTACTGCGAGGCAGTTCTTTGCGGTGCGGTAGTGAGACTCCTCGGGAACGGGTCCGATAACCTCGCACTCGTCCATGTCGAGCTTCATTTCAGCCTTTACCTCGGCGTCGGTAACGCCCGCCTTGAGGTCGATGAGCTTCTTGCCCGCGTAAACGACGGTAACGCCGAAGCGGGAGAGCATTTCTTCATCGGATACGAGGAAGTCGCCCATTCCGTCGAAGCTTCCGCCGATGGAGCCGACCTTGGAGCCGTCAAGAGACTTAGCGGCTACTGCGGCACGGATATATCCGATAACTCTGTCCATAACGTCGGAAATCGGATAGTGACCTGCGGCGATGGCATACTTCTTGCCGTTGCGCTTCAGCAGGCTGGTCATATCCATAACGCCGTGGATGCCGTGGCACATATTTACGTGCGCGGGATCCTGAGCGGGTCCGAAATCGTAAGTATTGGTGGTGTCCATAACGATGATGGGCAGCTTGGTGCCGGCAAGCACCTTCTCGGATTCGAGAGAGGGGCTGTACGCGGCGTGCCACGTTACGATGCAGTCAACGTCAGCCTTCTCGAACTTTTCTACTGCTGCCTTGAATTCCGATTCTACGCAGCAGAAGGGGGAGCGTACTACCTCTATACCCTTGCTCTCGAAGCCGACTGCCATGCTCTCGTAAAAGGGCTCGAGCTCGTCTCTGATGTCCCGGAGACCGCAGTCGTCGTAAAGCTTGATGTACAGAGGAAGGAAACCTATCTTGGGAGTTTTCACGGTATTCACCATTTTCCTTTCGGCACTTCGTGCCTTCGGGCACGAACGTGCAGCGTGAAACAATTGGATTTCAGGTTTGGGTAGCTGATTGTTTCACGCAAGCCTTTCCTGTTATGAATTACATATTGAAGAGGCGTGCGGCATTATTGCAAAGCACGTCTGCAACGTCGTCTTTGGAGAGTCCGAGTTTTGCCGCTGCGCGCTTGAACGCGAGGAGCTCCTCGTACATAAACGTGGTGATATCGGTCTCGTCGGTCTCGCGCATGTGCGGGTCGTACGAGACGTCACCGTACAGTCCGCGCGGAACGACGTTGATATAACTGCCGTTCTCGACGATACGGTACATTCTCATTTTAGTTATGGGCATATCGGAGCCGAAGAGCACTCTCTTCGGACCTGCCATCTCGATTACCTTTTCCATTGCGAGGTCAAGGGTGTTTGCGGTGAAGTCGTAATAGAGGTTGTCGGCGTGCTTCAGCACTTCGAAGGCGTCGCCGAAGTCTTCCTCGGCGTATGCTCTGCCGACGTGGGCGATTATAACCTTTGCGTTCGGGTACTTTTCGTTAATCTCAAGCATCTGCGCGAGGTTTACGGGGTCGCGGAGTCTCTTGCTTCTCGGAATGTGAAGCATTACGATGCAGCCGAGCTCGTTTGCAACCTCCATGTGCTCGGGAGTGAGGAAGTCGAAGATTCTGACCTCACCCGCGGGAATGTATGCGGGGGAGTTGTTGAGGTACGGCTTAATACCGCAGAAGCCCTGCTCCGTTACCGCACGGCGGATTTCGTCGCCGGTGGTATCCCAGTTCGTGCAGTAGAATACCGGGAAGCCGAAGCGCTTGCCGGACTCGATTGCGTACTTGTTGGTCTTGGGAAGGTCGCAGGACGGCCAGCCCATGAGCACGGGACGTACGGTCTTGCCGGGGAACATCTGAGTGTAGGAATGAAGAAGGTCTTCGATGGTGCAGTCGGGTGCGACCATTTTCGTCCAGTCGACCATTCCCTTTCGCGTTTCCTCTTTGGTTCCGGCGCGCTCCATGCCGTCGGTCCAGAGATGAACGTGCGCGTCAATCATATTATCGGGAAGGAAGCCTTCGAGTTCTTCTTCCCATACTTTTTTGTCGTAATCGGTTACGTTTACACCGAACATTGTAATCGCCTTTCTTGCAGTAATATACAGGTGTCCATAACACACCTACTCTATCATATTACATTATAGCATCGGTTTAATTATAATTCAATAGGATAAGGCAAAAATGAGCCCCGAAAAACGTAAAAAATACGGCAAAAGCAAATACTTTTGCCGCATTTTTTCAAGCTGTTTTATTTGGTTCCGAGAACTACGTCCCAGCCCGCCAGTTTCTTAAGCATAAGCGTTACGTCAATCAGTGTTATTTTTCCGTCAAGATTCACGTCCGACGTCTTAATACACGGAGTAACATCCCAACCCGCGATATATTTAAGAATAACCACAACGTCGACGAGATTCACCTTACCGTCCGTATTAGCATCTCCGTACAGGCCCCAGACGGCATACAGAGTAACGGTTTGGTCGCCGTCTTTCAGCGAGGGTACTATTTCCTCCGGGCAAAGTCCTCTGTCTTCGTCAAAAATCTCTGCACCGGTCAGCGCAGTCGACCAGCCGATGAACGCGCATCCGGGTCGTGTAAGTCCGAACGTAGCGGTGTTATAAAGTCCCGAATCAATCTTCTCACCGTATGTCAACACCTGCGTATGCTTTTTACCCGATGATGTCAGGTATATCATATCGGAGTCAACGTAGTATTTTGAGTTTCTTACAGGTCCGTCGCTGCGGGTAAGCGAACTGTCTGATATTGCTACCCAACCATTTAATGAACCGACGGTAACTTTTGCCCACGTATAACCGCTTCCCTTTCCGGTTTCGGCGTTTGTCGAAACAACGAATCTGTCACCGGTCGAAAGACCGCCGACGATCGAATATCCGGTTCCGGGTCCGCTCCTGACGTTCAAGCCGTTTTTCGTTACTACGGTATAATTCGTTCCGATCACAGAGCCCGCGATCTCACCGCCGTTCGCGGAGTAGTTTATCGAGAGTACGGGAGCATCCTGCCAATATTTATAATGCGCGACCCAGCCGGTGTACTTTTTCTCGCCCGTTGTCGTTACAAGATTTGCATTGACCTTAGCCGCGAGCGCCGATTTGGTCGTACTGTTGTTATATCTGGTAATATGATCAAGCTTGGAATTTGCATCACAATACGTAACGGTATTGCCGTTTACAGCCGTTATGAATATCGTGTGGTCATACTTACTGCCGGAGGCAAATCTTACAACGTCCCCGGCATGGAGGTTCGTAACTCCCGCACTTCCGCGAGTGATCTTCCAGTTTGCCGTAACATCGTTACCGTTTCCGTACGCTGCCGCGTATGACCCGAAAATCAGCCACGCCGCATAGTTGGCAAAGCCGTGGCAGTTGGAGCCGACATCTATCTTTCTGCCGTTAACGTTTACATAGAACACGTCTCCGCTGTACTTACCTCCGTTAGGGTATTTGTTCTTCAGTTCGGCAAGTTTTGAGGCAAAAAGCGTCGGCGTCATCGTGGTCGCCGCAGATGAAGTTACCGCAAAAAGCGGAGCTGATGCAAAAGCAAGACAAATACAAAGAAGAAAAGCGCATATTTTAGTATTCTTTTTCATAAAATTCACCTCTTACCCTTAATATTACCACGATTCACCTACCGTGTCAACGTAAAAAACGGAGACTTTCGTCTCCGTTTTTCGATATTTTGTTCGGGGAATCAATACATTCCGCCCATGCCGCCGCCCATACCTGCGGGAGCCGCGGGGGTCTCCTCGGGCCGGCATGCTACGACAGCCTCGGTGGTGAGTACGGTGGATGCTACGGATGCGGCGTTCTGAAGCGCGCTTCTCGTAACCTTGGTCGGGTCAACGATACCGTTTTCGATCATGTCCATGTAGGTCTCGGTGTAAGCGTTGAAGCCGTAGCCGGACTTGCCGCTCTCACGGATCTTGTCAACTACTACGGAGCCCTCGAAGCCTGCGTTCTCGGCTATCTGACGTACGGGAGCCTCAAGTGCCTTGACAACGATGCGGACACCGGTCTTCTCGTCGCCTTCAACGGTGTCGATGAGCTTTGCAACCTCGTCGATTACGTTGACGTATGCGGTACCGCCGCCTGCGACGATACCCTCTTCAACTGCCGCACGGGTAGCGTTGAGAGCATCCTCGATGCGGAGCTTCTTTTCCTTCATTTCGGTCTCTGTAGCGGCGCCGACCTTGATTACGGCTACACCGCCGGAGAGCTTTGCAAGTCTTTCCTGAAGCTTCTCACGGTCGAAATCGGAAGTGGTGGTCTCGATTGCGGTCTTGATCTGGTTGATTCTTGCCTTGATATCGTCGGAGGAGCCTGCGCCGCCTGCGATGATGGTGTTGTCCTTGTTAACCTTTACCTGACGTGCATGGCCGAGGAGGTCAACGGTTGCTTCCTTGAGCTCGAGGCCTACCTCGCTGGAGATAACCTGACCGCCGGTGAGGATTGCGATGTCGCGGAGCATTTCCTTACGTCTGTCGCCGAAGCCCGGAGCCTTGACCGCTACGCAGTTGAAGCTGCCGCGGAGCTTGTTGAGCACGAGAGTGGTAAGAGCCTCGCCCTCAACGTCCTCTGCGATTATAAGAAGAGGCTTGTTGCCGGTCTGGATGACCTGCTCGAGAAGAGGAAGGATTTCCTGAATGTTGGAGATCTTTTTGTCGGTGATAAGAACGAGAGCCTCGTCGAGGACTGCTTCCATCTTATCGGTATCGGTGACCATATAGGGAGAAACGTAGCCGCGGTCGAACTGCATGCCTTCGGCGACCTCGGAGTAGGTCTCTGCGGACTTGGATTCCTCAACGGTGATAACGCCGTCGGAGGTGACCTTTTCCATCGCATCTGCGATGAGTCTGCCGATCACCTCGTCGCCTGCGGAGACGGTGCCGACACGGGCGATGTCTTCCTTGCCGTCCACGTTCTTGGAGT
>JAZUGD010000188.1:0-14113 GCA_045641025.1 Eubacteriales bacterium | reverse complement strand
AAAAACAGGCTGCCGAAGCAGCCTGTTTTTTATATCATATCTCACCGCGATATATCATATGTCCGCCGGGCATATATCATATTCCCCAACGGGGAATATATCATTTTAAAAATTTTCTTCCTTTTTGAAAATCTATATGATATAATGTAAGTAGTAATAAAATAACGTCTTATCAAATAGAATTCCGGAGACTGTATATGAATGATTTAAAGCGTACGGAAATTGAAAAACGGATAGATATTCTCGAGGATGATATTGCCGATATTGATCCCCGTATTCTAAAGTTATTGCTCAAAGACAAAACGACCCGCGAAAACATCCTTTGGTGTACCAAGGATTACGAAAGCTTCGGTCCTGAGTATGAGGAACGCAAGCAGATAAAATTCGAACTGATAACAGGCGAGCATTATAACGTTATTCAGCCGAGAGCGGCAAAATCAAAAGAAGTGCAGCGTAACCGGATAAAAAACCGTGCCGAGGTTTTCACCCCGTCTTGGGTTTGCAATGAACAGAACAGCCTCGTTGACGAGGCGTGGTTCGGACGAAAAAACGTATTCAACACTCCCGACGGCGTTACGTGGGTGACAACGGAAGGAAAAATAGAATTCCCTGACGAGAAAAAATCCTGGAAAGCATACGTTGACGCCAAACGCCTTGAAATAACGTGCGGTGAGGCACCGTATCTCGTAAGCAGATACGACACGACAACCGGTGATTTGATACCGGTATACGAACGCATCGGTTTGTTTGACCGTAAAATGAGAATCGTCAACGAGAACTGCGAAACCGATGAGGAATGGCTCAAATGGTCAGAGCGGGCACTGCAAAGCGTATTCGGATACGAATTTCAGGGTGACAGCGTCCTGATAGCCCGTGAAAATCTTCTTTACGATTATATTGATTACTATAAAGACAGATTCGGCGACGAACCGCCGGTGAAAAAACTGAAAGAAATCGCAAATATCATCGTATGGAATATATGGCAGATGGACGGGCTGAAATATGTTGTGCCTTACACCTGTCACGATTATACGGTCGACAAATTTCAGATTTCAGCTCAGGGAGATATAGAAACCACAATGGATATAATTCCCTGCCCCGGATGTGAAAAGAACGACATCCACCTGCACAACGGTGCTTACTGCAGAATCTATGACTGGACAAACCTCAAAAAAAGCGTTGAGTTCCTATCGCTTTTGAAAACTTAATACGGAGGCAAAATAAATGAACGGTATACCGAAATCAGTTAAAGATTTAATTCCGAATTCCGAGGGAGAATTTATACCTACATCATCTTATACTGTTTTATACGTTTACGCGATTTGGGACGAGGCACACGAGGGGCTTCTGAAAATAGGCAAGACGACTATCTCCACGACAAAGCAACCGGATGAACTCACCCCCGACTGCAACGATTTGAACAAAGCAGCCGAGGCAAGAATAAACAAAGACACGAAAACCCCCGGAATTAAATATCATATCGTTTACACAACGCTTGCCTATAAAGAAATAACTGTCAACGGGAAAAAGCACGTCGTCAGTAAAAACGCCAACAACGTAGACAAGCAGGTGCACAGCATACTGAAAGCATCGGGATATTCACCTAAATATCCTAACGGTATCACTTGTCAGGAATGGTTCGAGGTAACTCTTCCGACGGCCAAAAATGCAATTAACGCTCTTATGGAAGGGCGAACAAGCCTGAAATCCACCGAAATTGTAACGCCCGAAGACGCACCTTTTATCATCCGTCAGGAACAGCTTGACGCAATAGAAAAAACCGAAACGCGTTTCAAAACCAAAAGCACTATGCTTTGGAATGCGAAAATGCGTTACGGAAAAACCGCAACCGCGCTTGAGCTTGTAAGAAGAAACAACTACCGCAGAGTAATTATAGTCACTCACCGTCCCGTTGTCGGACCCGGTTGGCAAGAGGACTTTTATAAAATTTTCAAAACCAACGAAACTGCTTATGAATTCCTTTTCAAAAGCAAAGACAAGCCGGAAGATTTCGAAAACTTCGACGATTTAACCAAAGACGCACAAAACGATGCCATACTGACCGCAAAAGACAAATCGGGAGCTTATTTCGTATATTTTGCTTCAGTTCAGGACTTGCGCGGTTCATACAGAGTCAACCAGAAAACCGGAATCAACAAAAACAAGGCCGTGTTCGAAATGGAGTGGGATCTCGTCATAAACGATGAGGCTCACGAGGGTACTCAAACCTCTCTCGGTCAAGGTGTTTTCAAAGAACTGATTAAAAAGAATACTAAAGTTCTGTCCCTTTCGGGCACTCCGTTCAACATTCTTTCCCAATATGACACCAACGGTGTATATACGTGGGACTATATAATGGAGCAGGAAGCCAAAGAGGCGTGGTATATTGACCATCCGGATGAGCCTAACCCCTATGAGGGACTGCCCAAAATGCATATGCGCACCTACGACCTCAGCAATATCATTGCCGGGTACAAAGACTACGACGTAAGCGGAAAAGCCTTTAATTTCAAAGAGTTTTTCAGAACGTGGACGGGTGAGAAAAAATTCGACGGCGTAGATATGCCCAAAGATGCCGTCGTCGGTGAATTCATGCATCCGGATGACGTTGATTCTTTTCTCAATCTTCTGACAACGCCGAGCGACAAATCGCAATACCCTTATTCTACCCCCGAATACCGTGATATGTTCAGACACACTCTTTGGATGGTGCCGGGTGTAAAAGAAGCTAAAGCATTATATGCAAAACTGAAAGGGCATTCCGTTTTCGGCAACGGATTCGGTATAGTAAACGTTGCCGGCTCGGGCGACGCCGATATATATACGGGTGACCCGCTCAAAGACGTCAAGACCGCTATTGAAAATTATGATTACACCATAACTCTTTCGTGCGGTAAACTCACTACCGGAGTTACCGTAAAAGAATGGACGGCGGTATTTATGCTTGCCGGTTCAAGCACCGTATCCGCCTCCGATTATCTGCAGACAATATTCCGCTGCCAATCCCCTGGAGAGATTAACGGCAAAATCAAAGAGCACTGTTACGTTTTCGATTTCGCGCCCGACCGTTCTCTCCGTGTATTTGCCGAGGCTGCCAATTCAACAGCCACAGCAACAGAAGTTGAAACGTACGAGATTCTCCGGAAATTCGTTAATTATTGCCCCATTATTGCTTACGACGGTTCAAGGATGCTCGATTATGACGTTGAAAAGATGCTTCAGCAGATTAAACGCGTTCAGGTTGAACACGCTATCAGAAGCGGTTTTGACGACACGTCTATTTATAACAATAATGCATTGTTGACGCTAAACGAACTTGATGCCAAAAAATTCAACGACCTTGAACGTATCGTAGGAAAAAGCAAAGCGCAGAGATCAGCAGGCAAAGTAAAAATAGCCAACGGCGGAATGACAAAGGAAGAATGGGAAGAACTTCAACGCCGCAAAAAAGAAAGAAACAAACAGAAACCAAAACCGCCGCTTTCCGAGGAAGAAAAAGAAAAACTCAGAAAGCTGAAAGAAGCAAAAAAACAACGTCAAACTGCCATATCCATTCTGCGTGCCATATCCATCAGAATGCCTCTTCTCATTTACGGAGCAGACGTACCGTTTGACAAGGACATAACGATTGAAGAATTTGTCGATTACGTCGACCCCGTTTCTTGGGAAGAATTCATGCCCAAGGGAGTATCAAAAGACCGATTCAAAGATTTTATTCAGTATTACGATAAAGACGTTTTTGTTTCAGCAGGAAGAGAAATACGCCGTCTTGCCAAAGACGCCGACGACCTTTCGCCCACAGAACGAGTAAAGAAAATTACCGAAATATTCAATTATTTCAAAAATCCTGACAAAGAGACAGTACTTACTCCGTGGCGCGTAGTTAACATGCACCTGAGCGAAACCGTTGGCGGCTGGTGTTTCTACAATAAAGATTTTGAGGAAAATACACCCGACGAAATCAAACGTCCCGACAGGCCGCGGTTTGTTTCTCAGGGCGCGGTAACCGGTGACGTTTTCAGAACAGACTCCAAGGTTCTTGAAATCAACTCCAAATCCGGTCTTTATCCTCTTTACGTGGCGTACAGTATTTACCGTGCCAAGCTCGGTGCTCTGACAGAAGACGAGGTGACTCCCGCCGCTCAGCAGAAGTATTGGCTTGAAACCGTAAGAGAGAATTTGTACGTACTGTGTAAAACGCCCATGGCTGTCAGAATTACACGCCGTACGCTACTCGGTTACAAAGATGCAGAATCAAACCTTGCTTATATGGACAAACTGGTTGACAGTCTGCAAAAGAGCATTTCTAAAACCGTTTCAATAATACAGAAACCGTCATTCTGGAACAAAGAAGGTGATATTATGAAATTTGATGCTGTTGTTGGAAACCCACCGTATCAAGAAGAAACCGAAGCGGTTAGAAAACCTCCTATCTATAACTATTTCTACGATATGTCTTTTGAATTATCAAAACGTGTATCGTTAATTTCGCCTGGTAGATTTCTTTTTGATGCAGGGCAAACGCCTTCGGAATGGAACCAAAAAATGTTATCGGACCCGCATTTCAAGGTTGTTAAATATTTTGGAAACTCCAAAGATGTATTTGATACAGTCGATATCAAAGGTGGTGTAGTAATAACTTATAGAGATTCCGATATGGATTTTGGTAAAATTGGGTTGTTTGTAGTTCACAAAGAACTAAAGATGATATATGAAAAGGTATGTCTTAAGGAAAATAATTTCATAAACTCAATTATTGCTTCGCAAGGTCTGTACCGTTTTACTAATGCTTTCTTTGAAACCTTTCCTTCTGCTAAAGAGCATATTGGTTCAGGTACAGGAAACAAAATTGTATCAAATATAATGGAAAAAATGCCAAATGCATTTAGCATTGATTCGTCAAATACATCTCAAGACATACGAATGATGGGTTACATTAATAGCAGAAGAGACTACCGCTATATAGATAGAAAATACATTCAGGCAAATGATTATCTTGACAAGTTCAATGTGCTAATACCTGAAGCTAATGGAACTGGTACTTTTGGAGAAGTATTAACACTGCCCACTATATCAATGCCGGGTGAAGGTGCTGCAGATTCGTATTTAAGTGCAGGGCTATTTGATACAGAAAATGAAGCTTATAATTTCCTTCAATACTTTAAAACAAAATTCTTTAGAGCACTATTAGGTTTGAAGAAAAGCACACATCATTGTCCTCCCAATGTTTGGGAAATGATTCCAATGCAGAATTTCACTGAATTATCAGATATTAATTGGAATCATAGTGTATCTGACGTAGATCAGCAATTGTATATAAAATATAACCTCTCTAAAGAAGAAATTGAGTTTATTGAAACCAATGTACAGTCTATGGATTCAGAAAGCTAATTGGAGCAGACAAAAATCGTAAACCTGCTTATGGCATGGATTGAAAAACAAGTAAACTCGTAATATGTCCGCTTTTTGGTACATCATCCGTGATAAAATGATATCACAAAACAAAGGAGGTACGTACCATGTACGCTGCTGTAATAAAAATGGGCTGGATTACCGACTGTTTCGAGGGCGAGACACCCTTCGATATCATTCGCGGTGCGAGCAGATATCAGGACTTTGACTGCCTTCTGAGAATGGGATGGCAGAACGAGCCCGCAAGCAATCACGGAGAGCTTCGCAAGCTTGAGGCGTTCATAAACAAGTTCTACGACAATACGCTCACGTTTGAGGACGTCGCGGGACTTGACATACGTCTGAGCATAGGCGATATCACCTGTCTCGGAGTTGCCGAGGGCGACGAGGCGATAGCCGCTCTCAAGGCCAAATACAACTGTAAATAATTCAGGCGGAGGGTATTATGTCAACTTATATTTCTATACAATACGGTATTACGTTCGGCAAATGCGACTCGAGCGACTGGATAGACCGTACTACGGAAATTGCGGGAGACGCCGAGGCGGCGTATCTCAGAGCGAAAAAACTGCACCTGCCTTTTGATAAGTTCAGTATTCTCAACGACGTACTGAACGAGTGTTACGATGAAATCGCGGAGGACGAGCTTGACAACATGAGCGGCGAAGAGTTCGTCATGGAATGCACCGGTGAGGCTGAGATGGACCCGGACGAGATCAACGACCTCGTTTCCGAACGGGACGAATACACGCTCGACTTCTTCGGTCTCACGGACATGTCGGAAGAGGAGCTTGACGAGTGGAACGCGTACGACCTTGAGGAGCTGCCCACGATACTCGAGTTTCAGGAAGACTTTGAGCCGTCGAGTCCGTTTGATTCGGGATGGTCGCTTAACGTGGAATACGTCGAGCATCCCGATGAGGAAGATTTCGGCGAGGACGAGGCGCGTGCGACGATTGCAGAACTGCTCGACGAGGCAGACGGCGACTTTACGGTGCTGAAGGATTACGTAGAGCGTTGTGAGTGGCTGTACATCGGTGACGTACCGCTTGCGGACGTTGCAAACGAAATCGCAAAAGAAAAAGGAATTAAAGTGGAATTTTAAAAGAAAACCACCCGCAATGCGGGTGGTTTTTAACGCCTTGCATTTTGAAAAAGCACTCCTTACGGAGTGCCTTTTTTCATTTTATTACAAAATCAAGCTTTACGGAGAATTCTCCGGCGGAGTCGGAGACGGTGCAGGAGCCGCCCATGCGGCTCATGAGCGTGCGGATGCTTCCTATTCCTATTCCGCTGCCGCCGACGCGGGTCGGCTTCGAGCGGTTCTCAAACGTGAGCGAGAAGAACGTCTCTCCCGCGCCGCCGGTGACGGTGACGGGGTACTCGGGGTCGGCATATTTCATCACGTTCGAGGAGATATTATCAAGGATTCTCGCGACGTACTCGTCGCCGGTGACGACGGAAACGTCGCTCCACGAGACGTCGGTTTTTACGTCAAAGCCCTGCTCGGCAAGGTAGCCGCAGAGGTCGGAGACGCCGTCGTACAGCGCGGTGCGGACGGGCACTTGTGCGGTTTCCGCCTCGGTGACTCCCGCCGTGCGCGAATACTCGAGCAGGTGGTCGGAGAGGTCCTTCATGTGCGTGATTTTTCTGACGATTTTACCGATTAGCTCGTCGCGCTTCTCTCCCGTAAGGTTCTCGCCGTTCTGCAGAATTTCGGCGTACAGAAGCACGGACGTGAGCGGCGTGCGCAGGTCGTGCGAGATTTCGGTCACCATCGTGCGGTTGGCAGCCGAGAGCTGCTCGGACTCCGTTATCTGCTCTCTGAACGAGCGGCGCAGGGAGTCGAGCCCCTCGGCGAGAGACGCAAGCTCGTCCCGCCCCTCTACCGTGACGGGGCAGTCGAGACTGCCGCCCTCGAGCACCTCGATTTCGCTTTGCAGGGTGCGGATATACTGTATCTTGCCTCTGATTCCGGCAAGGACGATTATCACGAGAAGCACGCAGGATACGGCTGCGCAGACGATGAGCGCCGTATTATAAAGGTAATACGCGTAGTTGCCGTATATCACGACGCGGACGTCACGCTCGCCGAGCTTCATTTCGTAGAATTCGCCGGAGGAGATGAACTCGCCGTACACGTCACGCGGCATGATGCGCTTGTCGCTGCTGCTTACGTTATCGTAAATCACGCGGCTTTCGTCAAAGATGAGGAGCACGGACACGGGCGTTTTTCTGACCCATGCGTCAAGCTCCGAAAGCTCGGTTTCGTCGATTGCGTTCTCCGACAGGTACTCGCGCAGCTCCTCGACGTATCTCTCGCCGTGCGAGCGGGAGAAGTCCGTCTTCTCGACGTAGCGGTCAAGCAGGGTGTTCGTAATCGCGTAGGTTGATACGAAGAACACTCCCGCAATTACTCCCGCGACCACGAGGAGGACGGCGAGCTCGAAATATATCGTTCTCCGCCCGTCAGTTTTTTTCTTCAAAGCGGTACCCCTTTCCCCACACGGTACAGATGAAGCGCGGCTCCTGAGGGTCCGCCTCTATTTTCGTGCGGAGCTTCCTGATATGCACCATGACGGTGCTGTTGCAGTTGTAGAAGAATTTCTCCTCCCACACCGCCTCGTAGAGATTCTGCGCGGAGTAGATGCGTCCCGGATGCTCCATGAGCAGACGCAGGATTTTGTACTCCTTATCGGTGAGGGAAACGGACTCGCCGCCTACGGTGACCTCGTTGTAGGTACGGTGAACGGTGATGCCGCAGCGGGTAACCGTGTCGCCCTCGGCAGCGGGTGCGCCCTCTCTGCCGCGGTACACGTTGTAGCGGCGGATGAGCGCCTTGACGCGCCCGAGCAGCTCGGAGTACGAGAACGGCTTCGTCAGGTAATCGTCGCCGCCCGCGACGAGCCCGAGAAGCTTATCCGACTCGAGCGATTTTGCGGTGAGAAACAGTATCGGCACGACGGAGTGCGTGCGTATCTCCTCGCAGACGCGTATGCCGGACATGCCCGGCATCATTATATCGAGTACCACGAGGTCGACGTCGTCGGTGAGCGCGTCAAGACCGCTCTTGCCGTCGCAAGCCTCGACAACGGCGTAGCCCTCTCCCTCGAGAAGGATACGGACGCCGTCTCTTATGTCCTCGTCGTCCTCGACGAGCAGTATTTTATCGCTCATATTTTTTCTCCTACGGGGTCTCCCAGCGTAACTATAAGCTCGCGTCCGAGCGCCGACGCCTTCTGCACCGACGGCTCGGGGATGACCTTGCCGTGTTCAAACAGCATTATTATCGTGGAGCCTCCGTATTCGAAGCACCCCTTCTCTTCTCCTCTGGTGAACGTGTCCGCCGCGGAGAAGTTATTTATTCTTCCGACGAGAAGCGCGCCGACCTCCATCTGCACGTACCGCCCGAAATTCTCCGACTCGCATACGACGTACTCGCGCGAGTTGCGGATATACACGGGCAGCGACTCCGTCGCTATCGGGCGCACGGTGTGCAGCTCGCCGGGAATCGTGCGGCGGCACACTACGGTACCGTTGTCGACGTGGTGGTAACGGTGATAGTTCGCGGGGGCAAGCCTGTATATAAAGGCGTACCCGTCCGCATAGCGTTCCGCCTCAGCCTCGCTCCCGAGGAGGGACGCGAGAGAATATTCGGTATGCTTGACCCTGAAAACGCAGTCTTCGTCTATGCGGAGCAGCGTGAGAAAGCCGTCGCACGGGCTTGCGAGCACCGAGGGCTCTCCCGGAAAAACGACCTCCGTGCGTCTTCTCGTAAAGAAGGCGTTGAACGAGGGAAAGCCGCCCTCGGGCACGTCGATGCCGTCGGTCGTTATGGCGTTTTTACGCGCAAACGGCTTTATAAGAAAGCACGACGCGCGTGTATCGAGAAAGCGCCCGGCGACCCGCGAAACGCGCGGGCGTACGAGCGCCTTCAGCACCGCTCTGCCGAAGGCGGTGTTATATAAAAATCGAAGTGAGAGCGATTCTTTCATTTTACCGATGCAAGTGCGAAGCGGAGCACGAGTGCCGCAAATTCGGCGGCTCCTACTACGATAAGTATTACCTTTCCGGCGGTGCCGGGCTTCTTTATGTGCACGGGAACGATGAAGCCGAGTGCCAGTACGGCGATGGCTATCGCGAACACGAGAGTCGCGGTGAAGACGTCCATGTCGTAAAGAAGGTACAGCGCGGGAAGAATTACGGCGACCGTGGTCACGGGTACGCCGAGATAGCTGTGTCTTGCCTCGTCGGTCTCCTCCTGACGCTCCTCCTCAAGCACGTTGAAGTACGCGAGGCGGATGAGCGCACAGAGGATGAACAGCACGGCGGACACTCCGAGAACGATGCGGTTGCCGGAGAGGCAGTACACGAACAGCCCCGGAAGAACGCCGAACGCGATGAGGTCGCTGAGCGAGTCTATCTGTATGCCGAAGCGCTTTGCGGCGCGGTCACGGTCCTTGGTGGAGGCGACGAGCCCGTCGAACATATCGCAGAGCCCCGACGTCATGAGGCAGATGAGGCAGCCGAGACAGTTCCCCTTCATTAAGAGGAATATGCCCACGACGGCGCTTATCGCGCCGAGGTACGTGAGCACTACCGTATAATCGTAGTAACCGAGAAGTCTTTTTTTCATTGTCGTTCCCTTTCGCTTACCTGATAAGTCCGAAGATGATACTGTACGCGAGGATTACCCACGGCTTGCCGATTATCATAATCCATATAAACTTTTTCGCGTCCATTTTGATGAGTCCGGAGAAATAGCAGAGAAAATCATCCGGGAAAAGCGGCAGCAGCGTCGCGATGAACAGAAACCAGTCGTACGAGCGGCTCTGCTCGATTTTTTTGCTCCATTTGTCGTACGTCTTCTGCTTGAACATCAGAAGCACGATGTCGATACCGAACTTCCGTGCGAGGAAGTACGAGATTATCGAGCCTGCGGTGATTCCGATATAGTTGCACCAGAAGCCGCCCCACGTGCCGAACATCATCGCGCCGACGGCGCAGCCGAGCGGCCCCGGCAGCACAGGAATCACGACCTGAAGCGCCTGAAAGACGGTGAGCGCAATCGGGCCGAACGGTCCGAACTTGCTCATGTACGCCTGCAGGGTCTCCACCGAGTCGAACTCACCGGAGAAATACAGCTTTACGAACACACCGACGCCGACCAGCAGAAGCAGGACGAGGAGCGCGGTGATGCCGTTTTTCCATTTCTTCATCTTATTTCCTTATTTTTCGAGAGCTTGTTTTTGACGCGTTCAAGTACGCGCAGATATATCTTCCACGCGCCCGTGAGGTTTGTAAGCTGCCAGCAGATTTCGGCAAGTGCGACGCCGCCGACAACGTCGACGAAGGCGTGCTGCTTGGTCGTCAGCGTGGAGATGAATACGAGCACGGCGAACACGCACGAGAAAATGCGGTAGGAAAGCGGTATCTCGCGTCTGCCGCGTACGCCGATATAGCAAAGCCAGCTTACGATACAGTGAATCGACGGGAAGAGGTTGTCCGCCACGTCGATTGAATAAAGCCAGCGCATCACGCCGTCGAAAAAGCCGGTGCCCGTTACCTCCGGGCGGACGTTCGTCGAGGGAAACGCGATGAAAACGATGATGCAGACGAGCTTTGCGAGAAAATCGGCGGTGTAGTAACGCGAGGCGTGCTCATCCGAGATTTTCCACGGGAGAAAATAGTTTGCAAGCCAGAAGACGTAACACGCAAGATATATCGTGACCGTCCACGGCAGGAAGGGCACGGCGGCGTCAACGGCGGTCTCCACGTTATGGTGAAGCATCGATGAGGTAATAAGCCTCGTGCCGTTATACGCAAGCTGATTCCAGCCGAGCGCGAGCAGGATAAAGATAAAGGAATACGCCGGCAGTTTGCGCAGTTTTCCGTTTTCCGTTATCTCCACCTCCCCAATGCACATTAATATATTATAACTATATCACCGAATGTTGAAATATTCATTAAACGGTTTCTTAATTTTTCTTAAATTTCGCAAGGACGGCGGAAATTGCCGTCTCTCTGCCCTCTCCCGCAAGGAGAAGGCCGTGAGCGTACCGCACGGCGTCGCCGAGAGACGGTCCCTCGCACAGACCGAGAGAGATAAGCTCCCCTCCCGTTATTGCGGGAACGCTCATTCTTCGGCGGTATTCGGGCAGTGCTTCCGCAAGCACGGAGGCGTCCGCGCGGCGGCACGTCCGTGCGAGAAGCACGGTGTCCTCGGGAGATACGGACGAATCGAGGTATGTCATTACGTCATCGGCTGACGAGCGCATGAGAGCCGCCTCGCAGAGCACGTAACGCACGAGGCGCGTCTCCGACGTGAGACGGTGTACGAGCGAGTGTGCCGCACTCTCGTCGAGCGGTGCGCACAGGGACGCAAGCATAAAGCCGAGCGGGTACGATGACTCACTGCGGCATTTTGCCGCCTCGTCGGGCACGGCAAAGGACGAGCCCTCAAGCTCGGCGTACCACGGCGAGAGCTGACCCTCGCGGCGCAGAATTTCAAAATATACGGACGGTCTCTCCGCCAGCAGAAGCGCCTTTTCGGTCTCGCCCATCACTCTCTCGTGCGAGAGAGCCGAAAGGTCGGCGCGGGATGACAGCTCAATCGTTTCGGGCGCGACGGTGAAGCCGAAGCGCGCGGCAAACTGCGCCCCGCGCAGAATACGGAGCGGGTCCTCGGGGAACGTTTCGTCACATACGTGACGGAGCACTCCCGCTCTCAGGTCGCGCTCTCCTCCGAAGTGGTCGGTTACCTCTCCGGTAAGCACGTCCTCCATCATTGCGTTTACGGTAAAATCGCGGCGGCGTGCGGCGCGGTAGGTGCCGATGTACGGATCGACCGACACCTCAAGGTCGCGGTGTCCGCGTCCTACGGCGGTCTCGCTGCGCGGCATGGCGATGTCGATACCGCAGCCCTTTATGCCGAATATGCCGAACGACTCGCCTACGGTTATGCGCGTGCCGACGGAGTCGATTATCTCCGCAAGGGCGGCTACGGTGAGCCCGTGCACCTCTACGTCGATATCCTTCGTCCCGCGCCCGAGAAGGCGGTCGCGGACGTACCCGCCGACGAAATATGCGCGGCCTCCCGCGGCGGCGGCCCTTTCGGCAACCGTACGGGCAACGCTCAGGTCTTTATCCGACGTATTCGACGTATTCATTGTTCTGCGCTCTCACGAGAGCGGAGCGGTATTTTATAAGTACGACGGCAAAGAGCACCGACGGCGCGGTCGAAATAAGCTGCTTTATAAACAGCATGGAAGCCAGCCACGGATTGTAGACCGCCACGACTGCGGGAATTACAAAGCCGAACGGTATAAAGATGAAGATACATACCGCGATGAACAGCGACGGCGCCTTCTTCGCGTCCTCGCCTCTCGCCACGCGGGCGGCGTTCTTCAGCGCGGAGAGAACCTTCGCATAGAATACTATAAGAAGCACGAACACGGCGATAACCGCCACGATAAGCACGGCACAGTACACGAGTGCGCCGAGTCTGCCGTCTCTGCCGCCGCCGAATATTTCGGCTATCTCGTCTATCATCTGAACCTCGACCACGCCGACAAGTATCGGCACGGCGACGCAGAGAATACATATCGCCACAAGGGTTATCGTCTCCTGTACCCTGAGCACGGAGAAGCCTCCCGTTTTCATGCGTCCTTCCGCTTTGCGGGCGTAAGCATACACGAGCCAGAGCCCGACTACGCTGAGAGCGTACGTAAGGAGCGACGGACCGCCGCCGAACGTTTCTCCCGGAAGCTCCGTTCCGGTCATGAACATAAGATAATCAATCACGTCGCCGAGTCCCATTCCGAATACGGACGAGAAAAGCTCGACCGCTACGCTCACGCAGTACGTTATTATCGCGCTGAGGAAAAGCTTTGACGAAGCGGCACGCACGAGCGCCGCCGTCGCGGGCTTCGTGGGCTCGACGTATGCGGGAGCGGACGCGTACTCGGGTACGGGTGCGGGCGTCTGCGGTGCTCCGCATCTCTGACAGTATGCGTCGCCGTCGGCACAGTAGTTACCGCAATTTCTGCAATACATATATTTATCCTTTCACAGACACAAATTTCGCATTTTACGTAGAATATTATACTCCCGAAGCGGTGTTTTGTCAACAAAGTCGACTCTTGAAAAGATAAGCGCGGTGTGGTACAATAGCGTATAACGGGAGGCGATATTATGGTTGAGGTAGTTGCGGCGCTGATAAGAAACGGCGGAAAATTCATGATTTGCAAGCGTCCGCGTCACAAGGCGCGCGGGCTGCTTTGGGAATTTGTCGGCGGTAAGGTCGAACCCGGCGAGGCGCCGGAGGACGCACTCGTGCGCGAGTGCCGCGAGGAGCTTGACGTGACCGTAGCGGTCGGCGGCGTGTTCTGCGACGTGGTACACGAATACCCCGATATTACGGTGCACCTGACGCTCTATAACGCCGAAATCGCCGAGGGCGAGCCGAAGCTGCTCGAGCACGAGGCGATAGACTATATCACGCCCGCGCAGATACCGGACTACGACTTCTGCCCCGCGGACTACGTAATTCTCGAAAAAATCAAAAAGGGATTTTAAACGAAAAAGGCATCGGGACGGTGCTCTGAAGGACAGATTTGTAAGATAACCACCACAGAATGTGGTGAGTAAGTGCGCATTTAGTCAAAAGGAAACAGGCTGACAAACAAATCAGCCTGTTTTT
>JAZUGD010000187.1:0-5080 GCA_045641025.1 Eubacteriales bacterium | reverse complement strand
AAGTTCAGGTCATACGCTCTGCTTTTACTCACCGCTATGATCTGGGGACTTGCATTCGTTGCACAAAGAGTGGGCGCAGAAAATCTGCGCCCCTTTACTTTCAACGGTATTCGCTTCGTCCTCGGTGCGGTGTCGCTTATCCCCGTAATACTCCTTTTTGAAAAAGGAAAGACCGATAAAAAGGTTCTCCGCACGACTCTCATCGGCGGGCTTATCGCGGGCACCGACCTCTTTATCGCATCATCGCTTCAGCAGTTCGGGCTCGTCGCAACGGGAAGCGCGGGCAAATCCGCATTCATTACCGCGCTTTATACCGTACTCGTGCCGCTCATATATTTTATGTTCGGCAGGAAAACGCGGCTCTTCGTTCTCATCGGTGCCGTAATGACGGCGGGCGGCATGTACCTCCTCTGCGGCGTGAACGGCGAGAGCTCCTTCGGCTGGGGAGACGTGCTGCTCCTCGCGGGCGCGGTCTTCTGGGCATTCCATATTATCATTCTTGACTACTTCGGCGATAAGGTGCGTCCTCTGCGCTTCTCGGTGACGCAGTTTGTCACCTGCGCCGTGCTGTGCATAGCTTTCTCACTTGCAGTAGAACGCGACTGTATCACGCTCACAAACGTCAGAGCGGCACTCGTGCCTCTCCTCTTCGGCGGTATAGGCTCCGTCGGCATCGCGTATACGTGCCAGCTCCTCGGGCAGAGAGGAGCCGAGCCCACCGTCGCCTCGATGATACTGTGCCTCGAATCCGTGTTCGCCACAATAGGCGGCGCGGTAATACTTAACGAGGAGATGACCGTCGCGGGCTATATAGGCTGCGCCCTCATCTTCTGCGGTATTATTTTCTCACAGCTCAACTTTTCAAAGAAATAAAAAAGCCTTTCGGGTAATACCCGAAAGGCTTTTTGTTTGTCAGTTTATCGAGTCGAGAGATACGACTCTCTTTTCCTTGTGCGAGATAAGCGCCGCGGTCTGGAGCTTATGAGAGAGTGCGGTTTCCTCGGGTCTCATGCAGCCGAACGAAACCCCCTTGCCCTCGATTTCCATGATAAACGATGCCCACATCTGCAGAATCGCGTCGGTGAAGCCGAACTCGAAGATACCGCCGGTGATGGTCGGGAGCATAGGCTTATTGCCGATACCGAGACGGCACCACGCCTGCTCCTTGTCCCACGAGTCGGTGTAGTAGAAGGCGTTCGGGTCGTTGGTCGAGAACTTCGCGGATGCCTTGAGACCGTAAACCTCAAGCGTCCAGTCGTCGGTCGCGCCGGGGCACATGCGCTTCGTCTCGATAAAGAGCGGGAACGTGCCGCCGTCCTTGTCAACGACGTCGCAGGTCAGCGTTGCGTTATCCCACGTAAGGCAGGGAACGCGTCCGCCCTTGCCGTCGGGACGCTCGGTTATAATCTTGGAGAGCTTCGCGTAAACGTTCACGGGGGTCCAGCCCATGCGGAACGGTACGTGCTCGGCATGAATGCCGAGGTCGCCCATGCAGCCGTATTCGCCGTTAATCTCAATCATTCTCTTCCAGTTAATGGGCTTGTTTACGTCCATGTCGCTCGAATGACGGAACGCGCCGCGAACCTCGATTATCTTGCCGAACTTATCCTCGCGAATCCAGCGGATAAGCTCCTGACATGCGGGGTAGTAGGGGAACTCGCTCGAGCAGCGTACGATGACTCCGGGGTTGGCTTCGCACGCCTCGAGAATCTTCTTGTTTGCCTCGATGTCGATACCGAAGGGCTTCTCACCGAGGAGGTGCTTGCCCGCGTTTATGATATCGCAGTAGAACTTCGCGTGCAGGTTGTGAGGCACCGCGCAGTAAATCGCGTCGATGTCGTCTGCGGCGAGCAGCTCGTGATAGTCGGTCACGTTATATTTAATGGTATCGAAATTTTTCAGGAACCATGCCTTCGCATTGTCGTTCGTGTCGCATACGCCCACGATTTCGGGGCGGGCGATATCACCGGTAAGATGGCACCAGCGTGCGGCGGCGGATGCGAATTCGCGTCCCATGAGACCGCAGCCGATAATGCCGAAGCGTACCTTGTCAGCCATAGTAAATATATCCTCCGGATACAAAAATTATCGTATTAATTTTATCACAACGCACCCTCCGTGTCAAGCAAAACGGAGCGTGTAAAAAAGAAAAGACGCATACCCGCGCCAACATATTCATTGTACCATAACGGATATTCGTTTTCAATTCGCACTTTACATAATATTTATAATATTTTCTTATGCAAAACGACAAAATCAATAAAAACCGCGAGAAAATATATATAAAACCTATACAAATCATACAAACGGTGATATAATAAATATGCAGATGAGATATCTGCAATAACTGGTAAAGGTGGTTTGATTATGAACATCTCTATTATCGGCAGACATATGACGGTCAGCGAGGACCTCAAGGAGAGAGTGGAGAAAAAGCTTGCCCGTTTCGACAAGTTTTTCCCCGACGGTGCTGACGCAACGGTCACGTTCAGTAAAGTTCGTGACAAAGAGTGCCTCGAGATAATGATATCATATAAGGGAATGCTTATCAGAAGTGAGGAAAAGGATCTGACCTTTATGAACGCGCTTGACGAGTGCGTTGAAATAATCGACGGTCAGATCCGCAAGAACAAGACCAGACTCGAAAAGAAGATGAAATCCGGCGCGTTCATCCCGCCGGCAGACGTCGCTCCCGATTTCGAGGAGGAAGGCGAATTCCGTATTCGCACCAAGACCTTCGCCGTACATCCGATGACCGCGGAGGAGGCAATACTGCAGATGAATCTGCTCGGACACACGTTCTTCATGTTTAACGACGTAGACACCGGAATGAACTGCGTCGTATATAAGAGAAAAGACAACGACTACGGTCTTATAGTTCCCGCAGAATGATAAGGAAGCGGCGTCGCCGCTTCGGTCGTCAACGTCATTCTTTGGGCAAAAGACCCGAAAAAGGGGGCACGAAAGTGCCCCCTTTTTCGTCTTTGGAGAATTTTATCGAAAAACGTGATTTTTATTCAAAAATATATTGACTTGACCTTAAATATACTGTATAATTTCGACCGTGATATTATTGCATCTGTGCTCTCAACGACTCCTGTCAGGAGACGTATCACCCGGGGGCAGTTCTGAACAAGAACCGATGCCGAAAGGCATGAGCGATCGCAAGCTACAATCATCCGCCTTGTGCGCCTGATATGTAAAAAACTCTTTGCGGGGGCTGTGATCAGTCACGGGTGGGTTCGCGCAGAACTATTTCATAGTTTACGCGGTCTTTTACCGCAAAGGGGGATGCAAATGATGGCAGAAAAGAATATTGTCGATTTGCGTAATATCGTCGTGGAATTCGACGGTGAAAGAGTACTCGACGGGCTTAATCTCACGGTTAAGGACGGCGAATTTCTTACACTGCTCGGAGCGTCGGGCTGCGGTAAAACAACCACGCTTCGTATTATCGCGGGCTTCCTTGAGCCCGACAGCGGCGAATTACTGTTCGATTCGAAAAAGATGAATGGTGTTCCGCCGTACAAACGTCCGGTAAACACCATTTTTCAGCGTTATGCTCTTTTCCCGCATTTGAACGTGTATGAAAACATCGCTTTCGGTCTGCGCATCGCGGGCAAAAAGGAAAGCGAAATCAAGGAAAAGGTCAAAGAGATGCTCGAACTCGTAAACCTCCGCGGTTTCGAGAAGCGCAAGACCACGAATCTTTCGGGCGGTCAGCAGCAGCGTGTCGCCATAGCGCGCGCTCTCATCAACAGCCCCAAGGTGCTCCTGCTCGACGAGCCTCTCGCCGCACTCGACCTCAAGCTTCGCAAAGACATGCAGAACGAGCTTAAGGCACTTCACGAGAGAACGGGTATCACGTTCATTTACGTAACGCACGACCAGGAAGAGGCGCTTTCCATGTCCGATACCGTCGTCGTTATGAACGAGGGCGTAATACAGCAGATAGGCACTCCCGAGGATATATACAACGAGCCCGAGAACGCATTCGTTGCCGACTTCATCGGTGAGTCCAACATCCTCGACGGCATCATGCTCGCCGACAATAAGGTACGCTTCGCAGGTCACACGTTCGACTGTGTGGACGGCGGCTTTGAACGTAACGCTCCCGTTGACGTCGTAGTCCGCCCCGAGGACGTCGATATCGTCTCTGCGGAGAAGGGAATGCTCACCGGTACCGTTACCGGCGTAACCTTCAAGGGTGTACACTGGGAAATCATCGTTGACATACAGGGATTTAAGTGGATGATTCAGACCACGGACTACTGTGCACCGGGTCAGACCATCGGCATCTATATCGAGCCCGATGCCATACACGTAATGCACAAGTCCAAGTATTCCGACATGTTCGGTGACTACTCATCGTTCAGCGAGGAATTCGACGAGCTTTCCGACCTCGAGGCAGAGGCGGAGAGTGCGGAGGCGGAGACCGAAGAATGAGAAAACGTTCTTTTATCGAAGCGTTCGGAGCGGTGCCCCACGCCGTGTGGTCGGTGCTGTTCATCGTCGGACCGCTTCTGTTCGTGGCGTACTACGCGTTTACCGACCAGAGCGGTGCCTTCACGCTTAACAATATCACCCGCCTCGGCAGCTACACTCACATCTTCGTGATGTCGGTCTGCTTTGCGTTTATCGCAACGGTGGTGTGTCTGCTCATCGGGTACCCGCTTGCGTTTATAATCGCACGCATGAGCCCGAGAGCGCAGAAAATCCTCATCGTGCTCGTTATGCTCCCGATGTGGATAAGCCTGCTCATCCGTACCTATTCGCTTCTTGCGCTTCTCGACAACGGCGGACTCCTCAATACTCTGCTTGAGAAGATAGGCGTCGGACGGGTCAAGATAATCGGCACTCCCTTCGCCGTAATTCTCGGTATGGTCTACGATTTTCTGCCGTACATGGTGCTCCCGATATACACGAGCATCTCAAAGCTTGACGTAAGACTTCTCGAGGCTGCCGAAGACCTCGGCGCAAGCCCCGTAAACACTCTCTTCAAGGTTGTCTTTCCGCTCACCGTACCCGGCATAGTTTCGGGTATCACGATGGTATTCGTGCCCTCCATCAGCACCTTCTA
>JAZUGD010000186.1:0-2036 GCA_045641025.1 Eubacteriales bacterium | reverse complement strand
ACGTATTCCAACTCTCTTTTAATTTCTTCATAACCGATCACTTGTTCAAATTCTTTCATATAAAGAACCCCCTTTATTTTGTCAATAATATTATGCCATAAACAATGTGACCCAAGTGGTACATTACACTGCAAAATAAGTTTTATAAAAACGGACTGCGAAAGCAGTCCGTTTTTTTGTTTGACTTTGTGACACCGCAGGGGTATAATTAAAGTAACGACGCATGAAAGGACGACCGATATGACTTTAACCGAAGCAAGAGAAGGGCTTGCCGCTCTTCAGAAGAAAATGTGCGCGTACGAGCACGCGCTGACCCTTATAAGCTACGACGGTGCAACGGGTGCACCCAAGGGTACCGCCGCAAACCGTGCGCAGACCATGGGAATCCTCAGCGAGGAAAGCTATAAGCTCGCAACCGGAGACGAGACCGTCGCACTCCTCGAATTCCTCGATGAAAATAAAGACGGGCTTACTCCCGAGGAGAAGAGAGAAGTGTATCTTCTTCTCAAGAATATAAAAAATCTCCGCCTCGTTCCGATGAAGGAATACGTTGATTATCAGGTGCTTCTCGCGGAAGCGGATGACGTATGGCATACCGCCAAGGACACGAGCGATTTCGCACTCTTCGAGCCTTATCTTGAAAAGATTTTCGAGACCAACGTGCGCTTTGCGGGTTATTTCGCACCCGATAAGAAGCCCTACGACTACTGGCTCGGCGAATATGAGGAAGGACTGAGCACCGAGGTCTGCGACGAGTTTTTCGCAAAGGTACGCGCACGTCTCGTGCCTCTGCTTGAAAAGGTAAAAGCCGCTCCCGAAATCGACGATTCTCTCGTTTACGGGAATTTCCCCGAGGACGCGCAGGAGAAGCTCTCGCTCTACCTTATGGAGCTTATGGGGCTCGACCTTACGCACGTCGGGCTTTCCGTTACCGAGCACCCGTTTACCACGAGCCTCGGCTCGCACCACGACGTCAGAATAACGACTCATTATCACGAGGACTATTTCCCCTCGTCAATGTATTCCGTCATTCACGAGGGCGGTCACGCGCTCTACGATACGGGAAGCCGCGACGAGTATGCTTATACCGCAATAGACGGCGGTGTCTCCATGGGTATCCACGAGAGCCAGAGCCGCTTCTACGAGAACATCCTCGGCAGAAGCCGTGCCTTTACCGCATACGTTTTCCCGAAGCTCCGCTCACTGTTCCCGTCGCTTGAAGGGCATACCGCAGACGAGCTTTACCGCGCCGTCAACAAGGCTGAGCCGTCGCTCATCCGCACCGAGGCGGACGAGGTCACGTACTGCCTGCACGTAATGGTGCGCTACGAGCTTGAAAAGCGCGTAATGGCGGGCGAGCTTGCCGTTCACGACCTGCCCGGCGAGTGGAACAGACTCTACAAAGAATACCTCGGAGTCGACGTACCCGACGATAAGCACGGTGTCCTTCAGGACAGCCACTGGTCGGGCGGCTCTGTAGGATATTTCCCGTCGTACGCTCTCGGCAGCGCATACGGTGCGCAGTTCCTTCGCAAAATGAAAGAAACGGTAGACGTAGACTCGTGTCTTACCTCCGGTAATTTCGCGCCCATCAACGAATGGAACCGCGAGAATATATGGAAGTACGGCAGTCTCTACACTCCCGCGGAGCTTCTTGACCGAGTCCTCGGCGAGAAGTTCGACCCCGACGCATATCTCACCTACCTTGAAAACAAGGTAGCCGACGTTTACGGTCTGTAACGCCGTCTGTATCGGCGGCGTCTCCGGTGCGGGCGTTTGCGGAAGATATAAGCAAACGTTACCGCTGCGGCGGGAACGGCAGCCGCAAACACGGCACGGAAAACCGCGGGAGTAGCGTCACCCAAGCTCCACGGTACGGCACGGCCTACGGCAAGCATAATAATAAGTGCAAGCACGCCGCACACGGCGGCGGGAAGCATGACCGCCGCTCCCTCGTCCCCGAGAGAACGTGACGCGACCGCTCCGCCGACGGCAGAGCAGAAAAGGAGTGCAAAGCCCGCCGCGTAAGGAATGAC
>JAZUGD010000185.1:0-3727 GCA_045641025.1 Eubacteriales bacterium | reverse complement strand
GAGCTGCCTCTCCGCTACGGTGAGCTCGGCGTTGTTCACCGCCATGAGCTTTCCGGCGCACTCCACGGTATGTTCCGTGTACGTGCGTTCACTCAGGACGACGCGCACATCCTTCTCACGAAGGAACAGATTACCGACGAGGTTATAAGAATCGCTCAGCTTTTCGACGAGGTTTACTCCCTCTTCGGACTTGAGTACGAAATCGAGCTTTCCACCATGCCCGACGACCATATCGGTTCCGTTGAGGACTGGGATATCGCAACGAAGGCTCTTGCGGATGCAATTACTTCCATCGGCAAGACTTACGTAGTCAACCCCGGCGACGGCGCGTTCTACGGTCCGAAGCTCGACTTCCACATCCACGATTCTCTCGGCAGAACCTGGCAGTGCGGTACCATTCAGCTTGACTATCAGCTTCCCGGACGTTTCGACCTCGAGTACGTCGGTGCCGACAACGAGAAGCATTGCCCCGTAATGATTCACCGCGTCGTATTCGGCTCCATCGAGCGTTTCATCGGTATCATCACCGAGCACTTCGCAGGCGCGTTCCCCGTATGGCTCTCGCCCGTTCAGGCTAAGATTATCCCCATCTCGAACGATTTTGACGCTTATGCAAAGGACGTAGCCGCAAAGCTCGAGGCAGAGGGCATCCGCGTTGAGGTTGACGACCGCAACGAGACTCTCAACTACCGTCTCAGAGAGGCTCAGCTCTCCAAGGTGCCTTATATGGTAGTCATCGGTGAGAGAGAAATGAACGAGGGCACCGTATCCGTCCGTGCAAGAAAACAGGGCGACGGCGGTACGATGACCGCGGACGAGTTCGTAGCGAAAATCGTCAAGGAAACCAAAGAACGTACTCTGTAAACGCGGAACGCCGGGTGTTCGCCTACGGCGAAACCCGACGCAGAACGCAGAACCAATGAAAAAACCGTTCGGTTAAACCGAACGGTTTTTGTTTTCATACCGCATTATCCGTACGCGCGATTACGTTTTCCTGAAGCTCGGGTGTCAGATTATTGAAATAATCGCTGTAACCGCCTACGCGTACTATAAGGTCATGATGAGCCTCGGGGTGCTCGCGTGCGTCGAGCAGGTCTTCCTTGTTTACGACTGCAACGGCGAGCTGCTGACCGCCGCCCTCGAAATACGTTCTCACCATCGAGAGAAAGTTCTTTATTCCCGCTTCCGTTTCAAAGAGGCGTTTTTCAAACTTTACGTTAAGTATGAATCCGCTTGTCGGGAGCGTGTGGTCGAAGCGCAGACACGAGTTGAGCATAGCCGTGGGACCGTTCACGTCGCAGCCGGGAGTCGCGCCTATCGAGTCGGCATAGAGGCATTCGCCTCTCTTTTTGCCGTTCGGCAGAGCGCCGGTATTGATTCCGTTGTCGGCAACTGCGTCGAACGGACTGCACCCGCCGCCGTAGAAGCCGCCGCGCCACGTTTCCTTCGTTAGCAGATAGGAATTGAAATAGTCCACGATTTCCTTCGCTATATCGTCAACGTACGGAATATCGTTGCCGAAACGGAGCGGGGATGATTTGACGGTGTTGTAAATCTTGTCGTATCCCTCGAAATTTGCGTCAAGCGCGTCGCGCAGCTCCGCCATGGTGAACCGTTTTTCTTCAAATACGTACTTTTTCACCATCGCGCACGAGTCGGCGGCGTCTGCAATACCCTCGGCAAGAATCTGCCCGTGACCGTACAGGGGACCTCTGTCCTTGTAGCCCTTGCCCTTTTCAATGCACCCCTCAATCGCGATAGCGCGGTAAGGGGAGGCAAAGCAGCGTGCAAGCGCTTCCTGACCCGCGTTAGCCATACGGCAGGCGGCGTCGCAAAGGTAAACTGTCTGGCGCTTTACAGCGTTCATGAATTCGTCGAACGTCGCAAAGTCCGCAGGGTCGCCGGTGCAGAGCCCGAGCACGTCGCCGGTGTTCGTGTTCACACCGTTCGACATTACAAACTCAACGGCTTTACCGAGATTGACCTCGCCGTCCTCGAGTCCCATGTGGGATTTACCCTGAATATCTATCTGGTTGCACCCGTTCATAACGTACAGATGAGAGTCGCACGGCGGGATACCGAGCCGCTCAAGCGCGGGGCAGACGACCTCGTCGTTGTAAAGCCCGGGGAGACCTATGCCCGTCGCAAGACACTCCGCCGCGGCACGCAGAAGCGCCTCCGGAGTGTTTCTGTGAGTGCGCATCGTGAGGTTCGGCGTCTGGTATCCGTACTTCTTCGCCATCTCGAGAATCGCGTACGTAAGACCGTTACTCTTGTCGTTCCAATTCTCGTCCGAGCCGCCGATGCAGAGGTTCCACGCACGCAGAATATGCCAGAACTCCCACATGTCCTCAAGCATTTCGTACGCCACGTCACGGTCTGTTCTGTCCCAGAACTCTCCCATATACCAGTCGAAGTGACCGGGGGAGTCAATCCAGTCCATCGTCACAATGAGGGAGTAAACCGCACACGCGTCGCAGAAATCGTACGCGGGTGCTTTCGGGCACTTCTCGAACGACTTTGCAAGGCGGCGCAGCTTGCGCGCCGTTGTCTCATCCTTACCCTCGGCTTCCTTCAGCGCGAGGGCGTGATACCGCTCGCCGAGCACGTCAAGGGAGTCAAGCGCGAGCATGAGCCCGTCGTAGAAATCGTCCTTGCCGAGGTTTATCCGTCTGTATTTTTCGATATATTCTCTGTAACCGTCGGTGCCGTATTTTGCGATATTCGCCCACGTCGGCACGGCGTGACCCGTGTGGCCGCCGCCCTGAGCACAGCGGTATTCGGCGAGCTTGCGGTCAAACTCGTTCCAGCCGATGTTGTTTTCGAGATTGTACGGGTCCATTATCTTTATAATGTACTCGTAGTCGTCGGCGTATTCGGGGTGAGTCTTCGCCATCTCGCGGAAGTACGCCGTATCCGACCATATTCCGCAGCCGAAGTGCGTCACGGCGTGAAGCACCATTTTCGCGTTCGGCAGACCGAGCCCGGGGTAAAGGAAAAGCTCACGCTCGCGAGCGGAGAGGAGCAGGGCGTTTCCCGTCCTCTTGTACATATCGTCCGAATCAACGGAGCAGAAGCCCCGCGCGAACGGTTCGTCTTTTATTTTAAATTCGTGCATTATATAAGCTGCTGTTCGTTGATGATGAGCTTGAACTGAAGACCGAGCTTTTCTGCAGCTTTGCGGCAGAGTAACATACGTTCCATAAAGATTTCAAAGTAATCCATTACAGAACCCATATGAGTGTCTACCGATAACTTCAACTTTATCAAGGTTTTTGCTTCGTTTATTTTAAGCTCTGATTTTGAAACGGAGTAGTTAACTCTATCATGAATGTCAAAGTCTGCAGGATTGATGCTTCTTACTCTGCTTCTTCTTACATCTGATTTGTCTGCGATAATAAGTGCGGCTGCAAGGTCGCTAACTGGTTCACCGCTTCCTTCATCATGGTTACCAATAGCAGCTGTAATGAGCGCTATTTCTTCAGGTGGAAAACCACGCTGGTCTAAAATTCTAAAGGCTAAGAGTGCACCGCTCTGACTGTGGTCTACGCGGTTTACAAGATTTCCAATATCGTGAAGGTATCCAGCGATATTTGCAAGTTCTATTGTGCGTTCTGGATAGCCAAGAGTTTCGAGAATATAGCTAGCTCGTTCAGAAACCATTCCTAAATGTGCAAAGCAGTGCTCAGTGTAGCCTATAGCTTCAAGAGAAGCATCTGCAGCCTTT
>JAZUGD010000184.1:0-2483 GCA_045641025.1 Eubacteriales bacterium | reverse complement strand
GCTCTGCTTTATGTCTCCTACCATGAACCGTCCCGAATACTTCGCAACGGCGGAGAAGATTCTGTCCTGCAGGCGGTTGGTATCCTGATACTCGTCGATGAAGACGTAATCGTACGAGGCGGCAATACTCTCACCGTACGGCGTGAGCGACCCGTCCTCGTTGAGCAGCAGCTTTTCCGCCATCGTTTCGAGGTCGTTAAAGCTTACCGTGCCGCGTCTGCATTTGAGCGCGAACAGCTCCTCCTCGTACCTCTCCATTACCGCGGCGGCGGCACGGCATACGGCGGCACTGTCCTCAAACATGCGCCGTGCAGCCTCGGGGGACGAGCCGCAGTACGTATCCGTCACGTCCGCGAGATATGCGTAATACTGCCGTTTCATTTCGTTGAAGAACGCGGTAAGGGGGCACGCAAAGCGTCCCGAGCTCTTCGGCGGCGGGTTCTGCACGAGAATTTTTATATGGTCGGCGCTGCCCGCGTCTATCGCCTGCATAAGCTTTGCACTGTGGCCGGCAAATTCCGCGCCCGCCGTGAAGTATGCTTTTGCTTTGGGCTCGTCGGAGAGGTCGCGCATGACCTTCTCGCTCACCGAATGAACGAATTCGGCAAGGTCGCGCAAATCTCCGAGCAGGGGTGCGGCGTACGGCGTGCCGAGGAAGTCCTTGCCCGCGCACTCGGCGTACGACTCCGCAAAGCGGCGGAGAGCGGCGGCGTCAACGCCGACCTTTTTCGCCTTGTCGGCGAATTCGAGCATTTTTTTGTCAATCGTGGTCTCGTCTCTCGTGCCCGCTATGGCGTCGGCGAGAATGATGAAGTCGTCGCGTCCCTCGGCGGAGGCGTCGTAGAAATAACCGACGGCATCCTCCATCGCGTCGCGGCACAGTGCCTCAAGCTGTTCTTCCTCCTTGACCTGAAAATCGGGCGGGAGTCCGATTGACGCGAACATGGGAGTGATGCAGGAAAGGCAGAAGCTGTGCATCGTGGAAATCTGCGCATCGGGCGCGGCGATAAGCTGACGCGCAAGGCGGCTGTCATCGGGGTTTGCCGCCACCGCCTCGCGGAGTGCCTTGGTTATTTTGGCGCGCAGGTCTGCCGCCGACGCGCGGTTGAACGTGACGACGAGCATGCGCGAAACGTCCGCGCCGTCGTCTCTTATGAGTCTTATTATTCTTTCGGTCAGTGTCGTGGTTTTACCCGAGCCCGCCGCGGCGGACACGAGAACGTTCTTCTCACGGCATTCTATCGCCTCAAGCTGGGCGCTTGTCCAGTTTTTATCCGCCATGACTTCACCACCTTGCGTTTTTCATTTCTATTGCTTCGGGTCTGCGGCATACGGGGAGATACGGGCAGTACGTGCAGGGGCTCTTGCCCGCGTGACGCTTCGGGCTTGCCGAAGCCTCGCCGCCGTTCATGTCCTCTCCGATGCGTCTGACCGTGTCGGTTATCGTTTCGTAAAGTCTCTCGAACTCGTCGACGCCCACGGGTTTTACGCCGGAGTTTTCGTCCTGCATCTCCCCGGCGTACCCGGGGCCGTCGACCGCGATACCCGAACGCTTGACGTTCGCCGCGGATACGGTAAGCCCCTCGCCTGGCGGCAGCATCATGCCCTCGCTGCCCTTATCGGGAGAATATCCCATATATTCGACCCCCGCGGGGATTATGGTTCTGCCCTCACCGAACGGCGAGCCGAGTTCTGCGGGGTCGCCCTTCCATATCGTGAAAAGGTACAGAAGAAGCTGAAGGTCGAAGCCCTCCTCTATATCGCGGAGTCTGAACTCCTTGGGCATCGTTTTATAGTCTACGATTCTGACGTAAATTCCCTCGGGACGCGTCATCACGTCAACACGGTCGATGACGCCGTTTATGTGCACGCGTGTTCCGTCCTCGAGCACGATTTCGGGCGCGGGTATCGCACCGTCGTCGCGGGAGTTCACCTTCTGCTCACAGCGGAGCGGACGGAAGGAGGAGGCTGCAAGCTCCTCGTTCAGCGACGTGATGAACACGAGCGCGTTGCGTCTCAGACGCGTGAGAAGATATTCCTGCCGCGTGGTGCGTCCGGTAGTTTTCCACAGCTCGTCCGCCTGACGGTCGACGAGTCTGTCGACGGTTTCGGCAAGCTCGTCCGCGGGAATCGGGAATTCCCTGTCCTTCGTTTCGTTCACGAAGCCCTCGAGCACGGCGTGGATGAACGTACCGGTGTCGTTTGCGCGCAGACGCGCGTCCTTTTCTTCCTCAAGCCGGAGCACGCTTGAGCCGACGAACGAAAACGGGCACTCGACATACCGCTCGATTCTCGTCTGTGACAGTTCAAGCACGCCGCCCGTCATTTTCGGTATTATTCCGCGGGAAATTTTACCGCCGTCTCCCTGCCAGCCGTCCGCCGCAGGGTCGCCGAATACGCGGCGTACCGCCTCGGCGAGCGCACCGTCCGCGCCTCCGGCAAGCTTTGCCTCCGCGTGTCCCCGCGCCCCTTTATCGTGGATT
>JAZUGD010000183.1:0-4583 GCA_045641025.1 Eubacteriales bacterium | reverse complement strand
GACATGAGCGGCAAAACGAACCTCTCCGACGTTACTCTCCTTCTCAAATATCTTGCAAACTGGGACGTAACTCTCGGAAACGTGAAGGTCGTAGTTGACGAGACGGCGCAAACCGCCTCCGCCGAGGACTCCTCTCTCACTATGTGGGCGACCTACCCGACCGACAAGATGCTCAGAGATGAAACCGACGCGGGTGACGACAACACCTTCGTTATTCACTGTGCAAAGAACGAAATCGAAGGCTGCAGCTTCTACGTTGTAAACAACGGTACGGAAAACGTTGAGCTCGGCGCGTCGATAACCCCCTTCAGGAACTGCTACGGCGAGACGGTTGACACCGAGGCGTGCGTCTTCTACTATATAGGCTCGAAGCCTTACGGCACCGACCTTCCCGACGCGCTCATCCCCGCAACCTCGAAGCTTCGCGAAAAGTCGAACCTTGCAAAGCCCGGTGTCGTTAAGCCCGGTCAGTCTCAGGGCTTCTACGTTAAGGCGGACGTTACGGACGCCGACCGCGCGGGTCTCTATGAAGCTGTCCTTTCGATAAAGAAGGGCTCCTCCGAGGTCAAGCGTGCAAAGGTTTATCTGAACGTATGGGACTTCACCCTCGATCCTGCTGACGCATGCCGCTCGTCGTTCGGTCTCGGCAAGCTTTCGATACTCTCCACTCATAAGATAAAGGGCGAAGCACCCGATGCAGCGGAGCAGGTTGCGACGCTTTACAAGAACTACTACGACTACCTCCTGCACAACAAGATGTGTGCAGTTAACCTCCCGTACGCCATAATCGACGATGAGTGCGACGAATACCTCGACAACCCCGCGGTAAACGCGTTCATGGTTTCGGGTGAGGGCTACGGCGGTGAGTACGGTCACTCCGACGACGAAATAAGACAGGCTTACGAAAAGCTCTCATCAAAGCCCGAATGGTTTGCAAAGAACTACTTCTACTATGTTGACGAGCCGTGGGCACAGCCCGCAGGTGCCAACGACGGCAATAAAATCATAAACTCCCATAATCTTATAGAAAACCTCTTCCCCGGCGGATCCAACATGGTTCCGATTGACTGCAGTAAGGACATGGCTCGCAGACCTCCGGAGGACATTTACGATTATCTGACCGGCAACGTACAGATATGGGCAGTCAAGCACTACGCCTTCACTCCCGAGAAGTACCGCGGCTACGCAGGTGCGGAATTCATGCTTGAGGCAGACCAGTGCGCAAAGGTCGGCACGTACCCGGAAAGAGTCAACGCTCTCGTTGCCGAGGGTAAGGCCGAGTCGTGGTGGTACTTCTCCTGCAACTCCTACGAGCCGTACACCAACCTCAGCGCAGGCAGCGTAGGCACCTCCGCCCGCGTATCCTTCTGGCAGCAGAAGATGTACGACGTTACCGGTGTGCTCTACTACATGGTCAACGGCTACGACAACGGAGCCGCCGCACCTTACCGCAACGTCACGAGAAACATGTATATCGACTATCAGGGTCAGGAAAAGTACGTCATCGGTGACGGCATACTCATTTACCCCGGTTACGACTTCGGTCTTGATTATCCCGTATCCTCTCTCCGCTTTGAGGCTGTCCGTGACGGTATCGAGGACTATATGTACCTGACGATGCTTGAAAGACTCCTCGAGGACGACGACGCCGATCTCGACTACATCAACCGTATTACCACCGACCTGTTCACGTGGAACGACGACTCCGCTAACCTTGACGAGGTTCGTATCGAACTCGGCAACAAGATTGCGGAACTTATGAAATAATAAGATATCGAGAGATATTACGAGAAAAACGGAGCTTTTGCTCCGTTTTTCTTTTTTAATCGGTCGAGTTTGACTTTCTTTGACTTTGACTATCTCTGACTTTCGGGCTATAATAAAGGCACAAAGGTCAAAGATAGTCAAAAGGAGTGACGTTATGCTTTTATCGGACAGTATTGCAAAACTTATTGAGGAGCTTCTTGAGGAGGGCGGCGGCTCTGCGGAGCTTAAACGCTCCGAGCTTGCCTCACGCTTCGGATGTGTTCCGAGTCAGGTGACGTACGTTATCACGTCGCGCTTCACGCCCGAGAGAGGCTACATTACGGAAAGCCGCAGAGGCGGCGGCGGGTACATCCGAATCGAACGCGTACCCATGGGGGCAAACGAGTACCTCATGCACTTCTTCCACGCCGTAGGCGACAGCGTGGACGAGAGAGAGGCGGCGGCGTATCTGACCAACCTGCGCGACAACGGAATCATTTCCGACAGAGAAGGCGCGCTCGTGCTCTCTTCCCTCTCGGACGGTGCGCTTGCAAACGTACCCCGTCATGTGCGCGATTCCATACGCGCCGACATACTTCGGCACGTTATTCTGACGTTACTGCGATAAAATACAAACAGGAGGTATTGATTATGATTTGCGAAAGATGTAAAAAGCACGAAGCCGAGATTTTCTACACGGAAAACGTAAACGGCAAAGAAAAGAAATATTCCCTCTGCCGCGAATGTGCGGCGGAGCTTGAGGCGGCGGGCGAGATAAGCATGAGCTTCACCGACCCGTTCTCCCACTCCGGATTCGGAGCGCTTGACACTATTATAGGAAGCCTTTTCGCTCCCGCAAAGCAGGTGCGCGAGACTGTACCGAAGAAGAAATGCGACCTCTGCGGCATGACCTTCGACGACCTTACCCGCGAGGGTAAGGCAGGCTGCCCGCGCTGCTACGAAACCTTCGCGGACGAGCTTGAAAGAACGGTTGCCGCAATTCACGGCAGTACCCACCACGTGGGCAAGGTTCCGCCCGAGGAGAAGGCGCGGAAGGAAGCCGAGGACAAGATAGCCGCTCTCAAGGCGAAAATCGCGGAAGCGGTTGCCGCCGAGGATTACGAGACCGCGGCAAAATTGCGTGACGAAATCAAATCTCTCAGAGGGGAGGAGTAAACATGACTTACAGCGAAAAATTCGGAAAATACAGCTGGTACGGACGCGAGGGCAAGGACGGTGACGTCGTTGTCAGCACGAGAGTCCGTCTTGCACGAAACCTCTGCGACTACCCCTTCTCTCCCCGTCTTGACGCGACCGGTGCCAAAGAGATAATCGAAAAGGTACGCGCCGTTCCCGCGTTTGCTTCTTTTGAGTACACCGACTTCGAGGTACTCCCCAAAACCGAAGCCGTATCCCTCTCAGAGAGGCATATCGTAAGCCGTGAGTTCGCCGTTGCGGACGGTGCGCGCGGTCTGCTTGCCGACACGGACAAGGGCACGTATATAATGCTCTGCGAGGAGGACCACGCACGGATTCAGTGCATCCGTGCAGGGCTTGACCTTGACGGTGCCTACAGGACCGCCGCGGAAGCGGAAGACGCACTTGAGGGCTCGCTCCGCATCGCTTACAACGACAAATTCGGTTACCTTACCCATTGCCCCACCAACCTCGGTACGGGCATGAGAGTATCCGTAATGCTTCACCTGCCCGCCATAAGCGCGGAGGGCGGCATCCGCTCCATCCAGAACCAGCTCACGAAGCTCGGTCTTACCGTTCGCGGCATGAGCGGTGAGGGCAGCGGTGCCGACGGCTGTCTCTACCAGATTTCAAATCAGGTTACCCTCGGAATCAGCGAGGAGGAAACGCTCAAGAAGCTTGCAGCAGTCGTAGAGACTCTCGTGAAGCGCGAGCGCGAGCTCCGTAGCGCCATCACCGGCGAGCGTCTTGCAAGACTGCGCGACCGCGTACGCCGTGCGCTCGGCACGCTCCGCTATGCGGAATTCATGGATACCGCCGAGATGATTAAGCTTTACAGTACCGTACGTCTCGGTGCGGCACTCGGCATGACCGACGGCATCGGATGCCACGTGCTCGACGAGATGCTTCTCTCGTCCATGCCGGCAACGGTTACGGTATCGGACGGCGCGAAGACCGCCTCCGACCGCGATGCGGCGAGAGCGGCAGGCATCCGCGAAAAACTCACTATATAATAAAAGAAGGAATGATAACATGGCAGGACGTTTCACAAACAAGGCACAGGACGCGCTGAACCACGCGCTTACGTTTGCCCGTGAAATGGGTCACACGTATATAGGTACGGAACACATCCTTCTCGGACTTCTCTCCGTGAGGGACAGCGTTGCTCACCGCGTACTGTCATCTCTCGGCGCCGACCCCGAAAAGACTCAGGCGCTTATAGAAAAGGCGGCGGGCCGCGGCGACCCGTCCGACGTGAGCGCGGCGGACATGACCCCGCGCACGAAGAAGGTAATCGAGGGCTCGGCCATGAAGGCCGCCGTTCTCGGGCAGGAATATATCGGCACGGAGCATCTGCTTCTCGCGATAGTCGAAGAAAAAGAATGCTTCGCAATGCAACTTCTTGCCGCGCAGGGCGTTGACCCTCACGCAATAAAAGCCAAGGTGAACGAAAGCATCGGCGGCGACGACGGTACCTCACCCGCCCCGGACAAGCAGAAGATTGACGGCGCACCGACCCTTTCGGAGTTCGGGCGCGACCTCTGCGCCGCGGCGAAGGAAGGCAGAATCGACCCGATTATCGGGCGCGATGCCGAAACCGACAGAGTGATACAGATTCTCTCCCGCCGCACGAAGAACAA
>JAZUGD010000182.1:0-6973 GCA_045641025.1 Eubacteriales bacterium | reverse complement strand
CAAAGCTCGTCGCCCGTGAACGCAAACGGCAGGACCTCGCCGAGACGGTATTCGCGGTAAGATTCCGGCGTGCCGAGCACGAGCGGGAAGGAGGGGTCACAGAACTCCGCCATTACCTGACGGCACACGCCGCACGGTGCGCAGAGGGGGGAGACCTCTCCGTCTCTGCCGCCGACGATTGCGATTTTCACGAATTCTCTCTCCCCCTCGCTTACCGCCTTGAAGAACGCGGTGCGCTCCGCGCAGACGGTGGGCGAGAACGCGGCGTTCTCGATATTGCAGCCTGTGTAGACCCTGCCGCTCTTTGCAAGGAGCGCCGCGCCGACCCTGAAGTGCGAGTACGGCACGTAGGATTTTTCTCTCATGGCGGCGGCGATTTTCATAAGCCCGCCGTCGTCGGGCGGGAGCATGGATTCTCCCGCGGTCGTACCGCGGTCAACGCCGAGAAAATCAAGCACGGTCGCCGAGATGTCGCAAAAGCCCGCTCTCGTGCCGAGGTTCAGGGCGGGAGTGCCCGCGCCCGTCATTATAAACGGCACGTACTCACGCGAGTGGTCGGTCGATTCGGTCACGGGGTCGCACCCGTGGTCCGCGGTGATGATAAGAAGGTCGTCCTCGCGCATTTTCGCAAGGAACTGCCCGAGCTGTGCGTCAAATTCCGTCATCGCCTTCGCGTAGCCGTGCGCGTCGTTGCGGTGACCGTACAGCATGTCGAAATCAACGAGATTAACGAAGCAAAGCCCCGAAAAATCGCGGTCGAGAAGGGAGATTGCCTTCTCCATGCCTTCGCGGTTACAGGTCGTGCGGTTTGATTCGGTCACGCCCCGAGAGGCGAAAATATCGACGATTTTACCGACGGAGATAACGTCGAGCCCTGCACCGCTTATGCGGTCGAGCATCGTCTCGCGGGGCGGCTCGAGCGAGTAGTCGTGGCGGCGCGAGGTACGGGAGTACGGCCACTCCCCCTCAAACGGGCGGGCGATGACGCGTCCGACACCGTGCTCACCGCGGAGCATGTTTCTCGCGATTTCGCAGTACCGGTACAGCTCCTCAATCGGTATGACTCCCTCGTGCGCGGCTATCTGGAAAACGGAATCCGCCGAGGTGTAAACGATAAGCGCACCGGTCTCCACCGCCTCGCGCCCGTAGTCGCGTATGACCTCGGTGCCCGAGTACGGCTTGTTGCAGAGAACGCGGCGTCCCGTCAGCCGCTCGAACTCCGCGATGACGGAATCGGGGAAGCCGTCGGGGTACGTCGGGAGCGGGCGGGGAGATACTACTCCCGCAATTTCCCAATGCCCGATGGTCGTGTCCTTACCCGCCGAAAGCTCGGAGAGGCGGGCAACGCACGCGGTGTGACTGCCGTCACCTCCGCCGACGGTGTCGATATCGAACAGACCGAGCCGCGCAAGGTTGGGGCACGAAAATTCGGGAAGGCTTCTTATCACGCCGAGGGTGTTGCTGCCCCCGTCGCCGAATGCCGCCGCGTCGGGCATCTCGCCGATGCCCATGCTGTCGAGCACTATGATAAACGCTCTTTTCATTACGTTTTCTCCCTTAAGTCGGGAAAAGTGTAAAACGATACCTCGATTTTACACTTTTCGGGACATAAAATTATTTAAATATTACATTTTTTCGGACATAACGTCCGCGAGGGGGCGTTTTTATTTGGCTTCGAGCGCCTTTACCGCCTTGACGACACGGCTCGTGCCGAGTCTGTCCGCGCCGAGCGCGATGAAGTCCTCGGCGTCCTTCAGGTCGGCAATGCCGCCCGCCGCCTTGACCTTGACGTCCTTCCCGACGTTCGCACGCATGAGCGCGACGTCCTCGCGGGTGGCGCCCGCGGTCGAGAAGCCCGTCGAGGTCTTGATGAAGTCCGCGCCCGCCTCGGTTACGAGACGGCACATGGTCTTCTTTTCCTCGTCGGTGAGGAGGCAGGTCTCGATTATGACCTTGAGCACCTTGTCGCCGCACGCTTCCTTGAGCACGGCGATTTCGTTTCTGACGTAGTCGGTCAGCCCCGCCTTGAGCGCGCCGACGTTTATGACCATGTCAATCTCGTCCGCGCCGTCCGCGAGAGCGTCCTTTGTTTCGAAAAGCTTTACCGCGGTCGTGTTATATCCGTTCGGGAAGCCGATGACGGTACAGATTGCGAGTCTGTCGCCGACGTACTCCTTCGCCTGTTTTACAAAGCAGGGCGGGATGCACACCGACGCGGTGTGATATTTCATGCCGTCGTCGCAGATTGCGCGAATCTGCTCCCACGTTGAGGTCTGCGCAAGCAGGGTATGGTCGCATTTAGCGAGAATTTCATTTATTTCCATAATAATTTAAGCATTCCTTTCGGCACGAACGTGCGGCGTGAAACACAGGTGTTTCGGATACGGTTGTCTGAAACAATTTAAGCATTCCTTTCGGCACTTCGTGCCCATAGGCACGAATGTGCGGCGTGAAACACAGGTATTTCGGATACGGTTGTCTGAATGTTTCACGCATTATTTTGCGAGAGCGTTCAGTATCATCTCGGCAAGTGCTTCTCTTGCCTTGAGCAGAGTCTCCTCGCCGTAGTAGGTCACGAGGTCGGGAACGAGGGGAGTGACTATCGCGTCTACGGCTTCCTTGCCGCAAAGCTCTTCCGCCATCTTCATGTACTGGTAGTCCTCGATGCCGTCACGCACGTGCTCGAGTCGGATGGATTCGAGCGGACCGTCGGTGACGTAAGGCTTGCCTTCGCCGTCGTTGCGCTTGCCGTCAACCTCGTATCTTTCGCCGCAGTAGAGCAGACAGCCGTCTCCGCTGTAGAGCGGCAGGTTGTCAGCCGTACGGAATACGTTTCCGCTGCACCATTCGGTAACGGAGTAATAGAGGATGCCGTCAACGCCCATGTCGTACTGCTGCCAGAACAGCGTTCTGCTCTGGTCGCCGGGCTGGTTGACCATGAAGTTCGCAAAGGGTCCTCTCGGCTCAAGGCAGACGTACCACCACAGCTTGTCGCCGTCCGCTCTCTGGCTTCCGAGGCGGTCAATCGTGTAGCCGTACTTGTTCAGGATATCCTCGGTGAAGTGACCGCTGCCGTGCGGCGGCTGCTCACCGTGGAGCGCGAACATCGACGAGAAGGAGCACCATATCTGCGGATACGGATCCATATAATCAAATATATCGCGCATCTCGCCCGTTTCGGGGTCGGCGAACCATTTGTCGGTGCCTACGGGGGTCAGATTGCGGACACCGGGATATTTCTCGGTGTCAATTTTGCACCAGTTCACGGTTTCAAGCGTCTTTTCCCACGTGCCGGGCTCGTCTACGTAGTAGAAGTACGCCTTGTCCATCCATTCGGGGTTTGCCTTCAATATCTCGTACGACTCGTCAAGCTCTCCCTCTTCATAAACGAAGGCTGCGGACTGCGTGCCGTCGAGCGTGAAGGAGTTAACGCGGGGGTTGTTGAGGTATTCCCCGCATCTCGGGTCGGTGACCTTGTAGGGGAGGTAGTATGCGCAGATACGGTTTTCAAGCAGAAAATCGTAATACTTCTTGTAAAGCTCGTTGTCGTCTTCAGGAGCGCGTGCGGCGGAATATATCGCGCCCAGTGAAAGCCCGAACGCGGTCTCGCACGCGGTCTCCTCGGACAGTGCGAAATCCCACACGTTGAGGAAGATTTTCGCGGTCTTTATGTCCTTGCCGTCCTTCGTGAAGGTGACGGTTGCCTCATAAAGACCGGGCAGAGCATCGGCGGGAGTTTTCGCCTTGATCAGGAATCCCTGGCTTCTGCCTGCTTTGACGGTGATGCTCTTCTCCATGGGGGTCAGAATATCACCGCGGGAATAAGACGTCACAAAGTCCTCCATGAGACCGGTAACGTATGCTTCACGGGTCAGCTCCGTTTCGATGGTGTGACCGTAACCGTCGGTAAACTGCGTGAATTTTGCGCCGATTCCGGTGTGTCCCTCGGGAGAGGCGATGATTACCTGACACGACTCAATCTCGTTCTTCGCCGTGTTCAGAAGCACGGTGTTCGATTTTCCGATGTCGGTGGTGTTGCGGTCGTACTTGGGCATGTTGGTATGTACCGCAAGAGAGAGAGTCGGATCCTCGTACTCCGCGTCGATTTTTTCATCGGAGAAAACGACGTTTCTCGCGCCTACCGTAACGTCCCAGCCCGCGATGAACTTGAGCATCAGCGTAACGTCGGAAAGGTTGACCTTGCCGTCGAGGTTGGCGTCGGCGGATTCCTTTATTACGGCAACGTCCCAGTTTGCGATGAGCTTGAGCGTGCTCGTGACGTCGCTTACGTTTATCTTGGCGTTTCCGTCGGTGTCGCCGTTGACGGCGCAGATGACGGTTGTCGTGCCGTCGGTAACGGTTGCACCGGTCTTGACCGCGTCGCCGTCGGCGAGAACGTTTCCGCCGCGGGAGACGGTAAGCTTCTCGGGTGAGACGAACAGTGCCTTCACGTCGGAGGCCGCCGTATTCATCGGAAGCCTCGAGAGCACGCCGCCCTCAAGCACCGATTTTGCAGACGGCTTCAGCGCGGGTGCGACGTAGTCCTCGGCGGACGACGTGCCGCAAAGCGCGGTGCAGGCGACGAGCATTACCGCCGCCAGAAGAAAAGAAACGATACGTTTTTTCATGTTCATAAGGCTCCTTTGTAGGTTTACTTTTATTGTATCATCATTATATTAAAAGGGCAATATGCTGACGGAAATTTCCGCTTTACGCACCGGGCAGATATCTGTCCTCGAGGCGCGTGAGCCTACCTTTCAGCTTAAGCGAGGAGAAAAGCAGCTCGCGGCATAAGTCAACTGCGGTGCAGACGGCGTATATCGCAAGCGCCGCGCCGAGCAGTGCGCCGAGGTATGCGGGCGCGGGCAGGTCCTTTATCGCGGTAAGCGAGCCCTTCAGCACGTTCGTCCATACCACCTTGTTCGTATGTATGAGGTAAACGCCGAAAGCCGAGGGCGAGAGCAGCGCAACAGCTTTTTTCACACCGTCGGACAAGCGGAGCTTTTCGAAAAACGAAAGCAGGAACACCGCCGTCGCCACCACGCTCGGCGTGGTGTACTGCGTCTCGTACGAGGCGACTCCCATGAAGCTCAGCACCGCGCTCTGCGTGGCGGCAAGCCGCACGGCAAGAGTCACGCACACGCTCGCAAGTGCGCAGAGCAGGGATGCGGGGGCGGATAGGCGGCGGAGCACGTCGAAGCGGCGCAGATATACGCCGAGGAAGCACATCACCACGAGCCACAGCGCGCTGTAACCGTCGTGCACGCGGTACGTGTCAATATGGAAGATGAACGGCGCGACCGACGTTGCGAGAAGAAGCACCGCGACGGTCAGACTCATCCGGCGGAAGCTCATCTTTTCCGCTCCCGCCGTGATGAAAGGAAGGAGCAGGAACACGATGACGTACGAGGAGTAGTACCAGTAGTGCCACGTAAACGTCGGCAGAAATGCGGCTCTGACGTAGCTCTGCGTTACCTCCTCCGGCGATATCACGGCGAACGCGATGAAGAAAAGAACCGAATAAAACAGCACGCGAAGCCACAGCATCGCAAACGACGAGAAGCGGTGCCGCCGTCCGACGCTCATATAGCCCGTGATGAGGGCGTAGCAGTCCACGGCGCACAGAATTACGGAGTACAGCGTCCGCGTTATCAGGTATTTCGGCGAAAACAGCGGCCCGAGCGCCGCCGCGCCCGCCTGCCCGAGCACGTGCGTCAGCACTACCATGAGCATGCAGACCATGCGCAGCAGGTCAATTCCGTAATTACGGTTTTCGTTAAGCTTTATCACGACTTCTCCTCCGTGAATCTTTATCGGTTTAATTTTACCATATCCTCCCGCAGAGTGCAAGAGACAAGTGCAGAGTGATGAGTGCAGAGTTCAGAGTTAATGTAGTTTTGCTTCGCAAAACGAAATTATTTTAATTTCGCATCCCCTTTCGTCCGTGCACTTACTTTCTTTTTTAAATTAAATCCGAAAACCGCCAATCGGCGGGTTTCTTCCTCAACTCTGCACTCTGCAACTCTGTGGGTGTTAGGCTGCGCCTAAACCCTTCGAGTTTGCCTATGGCAAACGTCGCCGCTCTGCAACTCTGTCCGTCGGCAAAACTTCGTCTTCCGCTCTGTTTTCCCTACGCGTCTGTTGACAAAAACGCGCGGATGGTATATCATTACAATGTATAATTGTCGGTTCTGTTTTTTATTTCGATATTTTATCTTGAAGGAGAAATTATGGCAAACGCAATGAAAAAATCGCTGTCTCTCGTGCTTGCACTGCTCATGACGTTCTCGTGCGTATATTACTGCGCACCGACCGTCTCGGCGGCAACCTCCGGCACGTGCGGAGACAACCTTACGTGGAGCTACGATGTCTACACGGATACTCTCACAATTTCCGGCACGGGCGCGATGACGGATTACAGTTCTGCTTCTTATAACGGTACATCCGTAACCACCGCACCGTGGAAAACGTATTACAACTCGATGAAAACCGTTGTAATACAAGACGGTGTCACGAGCATAGGCGAATATGCGTTCTACCGCTGCACAAATCTCACGTATGTGACCATCCCCGATTCCGTCACGAGCATAGGTGCAGCTGCGTTCTACTACTGCACAAGTCTCACGTATGTGACCATCCCCGATTCCGTCACGAGCATAGGTGCAGCTGCGTTCTACTACTGCACAAGCCTTACGTCGGTGACCATCCCCGATTCCGTCACGAGTATAGGCGACAGTGCATTCGATTACTGCACAAGCCTTACGTCGGTGGCTATCCCCGACTCCGTCACGAGCATAGGCAGCTATGCGTTCTACAATACCGCGCTTTATAATGACGCGTCCAATTGGGATAATAACGTGCTGTATACCGGAAACCATCTGATAAGCGCAGAGACGACTCTGTCCGGCAGTTACACGGTAAAGCCGGGCACGAAAACCATTGCCGACGATGCGTTCTGGGGCTGCAGAAGCCT
>JAZUGD010000181.1:0-3586 GCA_045641025.1 Eubacteriales bacterium | reverse complement strand
GCCCACAGAACGACATGGCTACGATCCGACTTGTGCTTTATATGGGCACAAAGCTTGCTCTTGCAGAGGGCGGCGACGCCGGCGAGCGCGAGCCTTACGGTGCATACACCGTGCGAATGCCCGTCCGTGACGCATATGGAATGCTTGAGTGGCAGACCGCCCTCGTGCCCGTATCGTGCGGCGTGAGCGAAGGGTATCTCCCGCTCACCTCCGCAAATATCGTTGCACAGGCGTACAAATTCCTCGGCAGAGTGTACGGATGGGGCGGCACGTATAATTCAAACGACTGCTCCGGCATGGTGCGGCAGATATACCGCACGTTCGGCGTGGAGCTCCCGCGTAATTCCGGCATGATAGCCGAGGTCGGGGGCTTTGCGAGAGGAGTGCTTGACGGCGGAGCAGGGGAGACGGCACGCCTCGACGTTCTCCCGTCTCTCGTGCCGGGAAGCATCCTTCAGTTCCCCGGGCACGTAATGCTTTATCTCGGACAGAGCGGCGGAGTGCCTTACGTCATAAGCTCCTGCGGCGCGTACTGCGAGCCGGGAAACGGCGAGCTTACCTCCGCGAACTGCGTCTGCATAACCCCGATGACCGTGCTTCGCGGCAGCGGCAAAACGTGGCTTGAAGACGTGAGCAGATACATAATCCCGAAAAAAGGATAAAATTCCGGAGAATTATTAATTCCGGCGTTAGAATTTTCCTTCCCGATTGTTATTATATATGAAGGCCCCGAAGGAGGAATTATAATGAAAATCAAAAAGTATCTGTCAGTTATTCTTGCGCTTGTCTGCACCGTTCAGACCGCATCTTTCACCGCAGCTGCGGCAGACGCGGATTTATCGGATAAGTTTATCGACGAATTTACCGCGGAAATATATAACGATCCGGAAGCGGCGGCACACCGGCCGGATTTTGAGGGACTCACCTTCTCCGATAAAATCGATAAAACGTGCGACTACGTACCGGGGGAGATAATCATCCTCGTGAAGCATTCGTTCAGCAACCCCGCCGGCGTGTTCGACGAGAACGCATTTCCTGAGATAGACGGTATTCGGGCGATAGACGAGCTGACGCTCGCCACACCCGGTCAGGCGGAATATAAGAGAATACTCGGGCTGAAGATAAGCGGCCGCGTTTACGATACAATCGCAAAGCTTGACGGAAGAATCGAGTTTCAGGCGGTCGAGCCGAACTATATAATGAGCGGTGAGCTTTGCGCCGATACCTACGGCGACGCAAATCGCGACGGCAAGGTGAACACGAGCGACGTTACGAGAATACTGAAGTATCTTGCAGACTGGGACGTAATGATAAACGCAGATATGGCTGACGTAAACGCCGACTCTAAGGTCAACGTATCCGATGCCGCGATGCTCCTCAAATATCTTGCCGGATGGGACGTAGTCCTCGGTGAATAAACGATTAAAAAGCATAACAAAAGCGGCAGGCTTAAAGCCTGCCGCCTTTTTTGCTTTATATATTCCTCTCCATGGTGAGCGTCTTCTCACCGGTGTTCGTTACCGCGAAGCCCTGATTCTCCCAGAACGCACGCGCGTCCGTGCTTGCGGCGGGACACTCAAGCGTCAGATGAGTGAAGCCCTGCGCCTTGAGGGAGGCTCTCACGTCCGCGAAAATCTGCGAGCCGATGCCCTTGCGGTGGTGTTCGGCGTCAACCATGAACCAGCCGATGAACGCATCTCCCGCAGACGGCTGACCCGTGATAAGGTCAAGCACGGCGTAAAGCTCGTCACCGCTGTAGAAGCCTACGAAATACTTGTCCGACGCGTCCGCATCCTCGGGAAGCTCGCTTATGACCTCGGTCAGACGCTTCTTCGACGGGCGCTCGTTAATGCTTCTGTAATAGTGAGCATTCGAGCGGCTGAGATTATATACGTCGGAAATATCGCTCTCGGTGATGCGGCGTACCTCATAGTCCGACGAGAACGTCTCGACGGGAAGAGTACCGTCCTCCGTCTCGGAGTCGATGGCGGTACGGAACTGCGTCTCGTAAAGCTCGCGGTAAACGCCGTTCTTCTCAAGCAGCTCCTCGTGCGTGCCCTGCTCGGCGATAACGCCGTCCTTGACAACGAGAATCTTATCCGCCTTCATGATAGTTGAAAGACGGTGAGCGATAACGAGGCTCGTTCTGCCCTCCATCATTACCTCGAGCGCATCCTGAATCGCGTTCTCCGAAATACTGTCAAGCGCGGACGTCGCCTCGTCGAGAATCAGTATGTCGGGGTTCTTGAGAATGACGCGCGCTATCGAGATACGCTGCTTCTCACCGCCGGAAAGCTTGAGTCCGCGGTTGCCCACCTCGGTGTTGTAGCCGTCGGGCAGAGAGACGATGAGGTCGTGTATGCTTGCCGTGCGGCACGCCGCCTCAATCTCCTCCATTGTCGCGTCTTCCTTGGCGTAGAGGAGGTTATCGAGAATCGTACCGTTGAAGAGGTACGTATCCTGCGTTACGATACCGATGTGCCCGCGCAGGTATTCGAGGTCGCAGTCACGGACGTCCGCACCGTTTATCGAGACGCTTCCTGCTTCAACGTCGTACAGACGCGGCACGAAGTTTACAACGGTCGATTTACCCGAGCCGGACGGGCCGACGATGGCGTACATCTTGCCGGCGGGAACGTGGAACGAAACGTCAGTCAGTATCTTCTTGTCGGGAGTGTAGCCGAACGCTACGTGGCTGTATTCGATATCCCCCCGCGCAAGCTCGGGCTTCTTGCCGTTCTCGGGGGAAGTAATGTCGTTCTTTCTGTCGAAGTAATCGAAAATACGGGAGAACAGCGCAAGCGAGCGGGTGAAATCGACTCCTACGTTGAGGAGTGACTCAACGGGGCGGTATAGTCTGTTTATAAGCGCAACCGTCGCGGTAATCGTACCGACGGAAAGAAGCGGGTCCCATGCTTTTATTATTAGAAGACCGCCCGCGAAATAGATGAGCAGAGGACCCACCTGCGTGAACATTCCCATGATAACGCGGAACCAGCTGCCGCTCCGCTGTTCCTTCATTGCGGCGTCGGCGACCTCGTCGTTTACCTGACTGAAGGTCTCGGCTTCTTTTTTCTCACGCGTGAATATCTTCACGAGCATCGAGCCGCTGACCGAGAGCGTCTCGCTGATTATCTGGTTCATTTTGTCGCGCTTTTCCTGACCGTCCGTCGCTATCTTGTAGCGCTCCTTACCTACCGAACGGGTCGGGATTATCAGGAGAGGGAGCACCACGATACCCACAAGCGCAAGCTTCCAGCTCATCGTGAAGAGTGCGACGAGCGTCGTCACCGCCGTTGCGATGTTCGAAACGACGGACGAGAGCGTACCCGAAACGACCGAGCTTACGCCCGATATGTCGGTGTCCATGCGCGTGAGGATGTCGCCCTGCTTCTCCGTGGTGAAGAACGCGTGCGGCATATAAAGCAGATGGTTGTACATCTGGTTTCTCATGTCGCAGATAATGCGCTGTGAAATCCACGCGTTTATGTAGTTCTCGGCGATACCGATGAGCTGACTCACGGTCAGCGCGCAGAACGCCGCGATAAGCAGCTTTATGAGCAGTGCCAGATCCTTGCCCACGAGT
>JAZUGD010000180.1:0-4862 GCA_045641025.1 Eubacteriales bacterium | reverse complement strand
TCGAATCCGACAAGGCGACCTACGAACAGGTATCCGCGGACAACGCCGCATACCTTCAGGCAATCGAACAGGATAAATCCGCATACGAGGCGGAATACTACAGAGTAAAAGAAGCAGAGGATGCCCTGAACGCAGAACTCCAGGCATACATCATAAAGGCGCAGGAGCAGAGCCAGGTGGTATACACCGGTGAGGGCTTCGTACGTCCCATCGCATGGGGCACGGGATACGTCTCCTCCCCGTTCGGCTGGCGTGACCTCTACGGCATTCAGGACTATCACCGCGGTACCGACATCGCGTGTGCCGAGGGTACCCCGATAATCGCGTCGAGCGGCGGTAAGGTCATCCGCGCCGAATGGCACTGGAGCTACGGCAACTACGTTCTTATCGACCACGGTAATAACATATCGACTCTTTACGCTCACTGCTGTGCTCTCGCGGTAGGCGCGGGCGCATACGTCGAGCAGGGTCAGACCATCGGCTACGTCGGTCAGACGGGTAACGCCTACGGCGCGCACGTTCACTTTGAGTACCGTATAAACGGTGGGATAACCGACCCCGAATACTACGTTCAGCTTCGCTGACCGTTCTGAAAGAAGATAATCAATGAACAGAAAAATCCCGGCAGCCGCGTTCGTGCTGTCGCTCATCGCCGCCGTGCTCGTCACGGCGGTGGTTATGGTTCTTGCCCTCGGCTCGGTTTACAGACATGAGCTTGCGGGAGCGAGAGAAATCTACGACGAGGCAGCCGGAAAGCTTGAGGCTTACGGTCCCATCGCCGAAAAGCTGTACGAAATAGACGCCCTTTACAAGAAATTCTATCCCGGTGAGCTCGACGAGGACTCGCTCCTCGACTGTGCCGTTAAGGGTTACGTTGCCGGAAGCGGCGACAGATACGGCTTTTACTACAACGCCGAGGAAGCCAAGGTTCTCGAGGACGATATTGCCGGAGAAACCGAGGGTATCGGCGTTTCGGTAATTTACAATGCCGACGTCGGCGCGGTTGAGATAATAAGCGTCGGCGCGGACACTCCGTCGGATGAGGCGGGACTCATCGTCGGCGACCTTATCGCATATATCGTAAACGACGACGGCTCGGAGGAAGCGGTTGCCGACCTCGGCTACGAGGCTGCCATCACCCGCCTGCGCGGTCCTTCCGGCACCGAGGCGCATTTCATCGCGTTCCGTCCCGACGGCAAGGGTGCATACACCGAAAAAGAGTACAAAATCACCCGCACGCGTTTCGAGGCGGAAAGCGTCATGTGGCACGTTTACTCCCCCGACGAAACAATCGGTGTAATAAAAATCACCGGCTTTGACCAGAAGACTCCCGGTCAGTTCAAAACCGCGGTCAGCGAGCTTCGCGCCGCCGGCTGCGAAAAACTGATATTCGACGTGCGCTACAACCCCGGCGGAGACAAGGATGCCGTATGCGACGTGCTTGATTTTCTCCTGCCCGAGGGACCGACCATGAGAACGGTCGATAAGGAAGGCAATTACACCGTAATCGCCGAGTCGGACGCGGACTTCCTCGACATGCCGATGGCGGTAGTCGTAAACGGCTCCACGGCTTCGGCAGGCGAGCTTTTCACGGCGGCACTCAAGGATTACGGAGCTGCCAAGGTAATCGGCACGACCACGTTCGGCAAGGGCACGATGCAGTCGATACGCCCGCTGTCGGACGGCGAGACGTACCTCAAGATTACTACCGCGTACTACTGCCCGCCCAAGTCGGAGAACTACGACGGCGTGGGAATCACGCCCGACGTTGAGATTGAACTTGACGAGGCACTCCTCGAGAAGAACATCTACAAGGTGACCGACGAGGAAGACAATCAGCTCCGCGCCGCAGCGGATACGTTCAAGAATAAATAATTTACTCAATCTTTAATGAGCATTTAAACCGAAAGGATTTTTGATATGGACACCGAAAACAAAACCTTATATACCGCCGAGGGCTACAAGGCTCTCACCGATGAGCTCGACAACCTCATAAACGTACAGCGTCCCGCAAACAAGGCGGCGCTCAAGGAAGCACGCGCATTCGGCGACTTCTCCGAGAACAGCGAGCTTGACGAGGCGAAGGACGAGCAGGCGAAAATCGAGGCTCGTATCTCCGAGCTTGAGTACCTCATCAACCACGCCGAGGTCGTTGCCGACGACCAGATCAAGAAGGGTGTCGTAAACCTCGGTACCGTCGTCAAGGTGCACGACGAAATCAAGAACAAGGACAAGGAATACACCATAGTAGGCTCGAACGAGGCCGATCCCTTCGCAGGCAAGATTTCCGACCAGAGCCCCATCGGCCGCGGTCTCCTCGGCTGCAAGAAGGGCGACGTAGTTGACATCACTACTCCCGCCGCCGAGCTCAAGTTCCGCATCCTCGACGTACAGAGAGCAAAATAATCAACCGAAAGGGACACAATAATGGCCGAGAACATAACGAACGCTCCCGAGGAAAATCTCGACGAGCAGGCGCAGGTAAGACGCGACAAGCTGAAGACGCTTCAGAGCGAGGGACACGACCCCTTCCATATCACCAAATACGACGTAACCCATCACAGCACCGAGGTCAAGGACTGCTTTGACGAGCTCGAGGGCAAAACCGTTTCCGTTGCCGGAAGAATGATGTCCAAGAGAATCATGGGTAAGGCGTCGTTCTGCCACGTGCAGGATAAGTCGGGCACAGTTCAGTGCTACGTCGCACGCGACTCAATCGGTGAGGAGCCGTACACCGCCTTTAAGAAAATGCTCGACGTCGGCGATATCGTCGGCATCTCCGGTACCGTTTTCAAGACCAAGACCGGCGAGATTTCCGTTCACGCCGATAAGGTTGAGCTTCTCTCCAAGAGCCTCCGCCCGATGCCCGAGAAATTCCACGGCATCACCAACACCGACACCAGATACAGACAGAGATACCTTGACCTCTTTATGAATCCCGAAGTCAAGGACACGTTCATCAAGCGTTCGCAGATTATCAGCTCCATCCGCCGTTTCCTCGACGCGCAGGGCTTCATGGAGGTTGAAACCCCCATTCTCGTGTCCAACGCGGGCGGCGCGGCAGCCCGCCCGTTCGAGACGCACCACAACGCGCTCGACGAGGACTTCCGTCTCCGTATTTCCCTTGAGCTTTACCTCAAGCGCCTCATCGTCGGCGGTCTTGAGAGAGTTTACGAAATCGGCAGAGTGTTCCGCAACGAGGGAATCGACACCCGTCACAATCCCGAGTTCACGCTCATGGAGCTTTATCAGGCATACACCGATTACCACGGTATGATGGACCTCACCGAGAGAATGTACCGTCACGTAGCCGAAGAGGTGCTCGGCACCTCCAAAATCACGTATAACGGAATCGAAATGGACCTCGGCAAGCCGTTCGAGCGCATCACGATGCTCGACGCGGTAAAGAAGTACGCCGGAGTTGATTTCCGCACCGTTGAAACCCTCGAGGACGCACGCGCTCTCGCAAAGGAGCACGGCATCGAGTTTGAAGAGCGCCACAAGAAGGGCGATATTCTCAACCTCTTCTTCGAGGAGTACGTTGAGGACAAGCTCGTACAGCCGACCTTCGTAATGGACCACCCCGTTGAGATTTCTCCTCTCACGAAGAGAAAGCCCGACGACCCCGATTACGTAGAGCGTTTCGAGTTCTTCATGAACGGCTGGGAAATGGCGAACGCCTACTCCGAGCTTAACGACCCCATCGACCAGAGAGAGCGTTTCCGTGCACAGGATGAGCTCGCGGATGCAGGCGACGAGGAGGCAAACCACACCGACGAGGACTTCCTCCGTGCGCTTGAGCTCGGTATGCCCCCCACGGGCGGTATCGGCTACGGCATCGACCGTCTCGTAATGCTCCTCACCGACAGCCCGTCCATCCGTGACGTGCTTCTCTTCCCGACTCTTAAGAGCCTTGACGCTCCGAAGAGTGAAAAGAAGGAAGAAAAGGCAGAAGAAAAAGAAGAAATCATCGATTTCTCAAACGTCGTAATCGAGCCTCTGTTCGAGGACTTCGTGGATTTCGATACGTTCGCCAAGAGCGACTTCCGCGCCGTTAAGGTAAAGGCGTGCGAGGCCGTCCCGAAGTCGAAGAAGCTGCTTCGCTTCACCCTCGACGACGGCACCGGCACCGACCGCACGATTCTTTCGGGAATCCACGCGTTCTACGAGCCCGAAGAACTCGTAGGCAAGACGCTTATCGCAATCACCAACCTGCCCCCGAGACCGATGATGGGCATTGATTCCTGCGGCATGCTTCTCTCCGCTGTGAGCAAGCGCGGTGAGGAAGAGGAGCTGCATCTGCTGATGGTTGATAACCACATTCCGGCAGGCGCGAAGCTGTATTAATCGAATGGTCAAAGTCACACGGAATCCGAATAAATCGTATGCCAATATGCCAAACCGTGTGCCAGCATGAACCCTGAGTGGGCCAAATGCGAAAAAATAAATGTGCGATTGATAAAATGGCCCTGCAGATTGAGTTCTGTAGGGCTGTTTTGCAAGAACAAATCCTAATTTAGTGGTTAAACAGAAACAATGACGAAAGGGGGTAATACAATGATCGGGAGACAGGTTATCAAAACCAATCGTGCGTTTACACCGGAAGAACCGGAACAGTTCATGCAGGAAAACTGGGACAAAGAGCAATATAATCATTTTATCATTGGACGACCGACGGCGGCATCTATTGAGAAATACATCCTGCTTCCCGCAACTGCCCATTTCATGGTGATCGCCTATTCCGGAAAGGCCGGTGGATTGTTCAATAAAGACAATAAGGTTATTCTTGCTGTGTGTGTCACGCCAAAAGGCGCGGAGCAGGACATTTTCCGCTCCATCCATTCGCATAATGTTTTCTTCGG
>JAZUGD010000179.1:0-14296 GCA_045641025.1 Eubacteriales bacterium | reverse complement strand
CTGGTTTGGGACCAGGATGTCGCAGGTTCGAATCCTGTCATTCCGACCATAAAAGAAGAGAGGGCACACCCTCTCTTCTTTTATGCTTGAAAACGGTCTGATTCAGAACCTCGCGAAATCTGCGATTTCGCACAGTGCAACTTGTATGAAGTTCAAATATGTATGATTATCAAAAAGAACGGTTTGATTATGTATGTTCTTGATAAAACATATAAGATGCTGTAACATTTTGTTTGTTTAGGTTGTATTTGGAGTATATACTATGATATAATACTGTTGTAACTTGTGTAAGTTGTGGTATTAAAGTGATGTATTGAGACACAGTTCGATTCTTGTCGTACTGGCGGCATAACGGATTTACAATTGATATTTTCGCTTTCGTTATATTGACATATCGGAGGGGTACTATGGCAGTGAAAAAAACAAAAAACGCCGTGTATATAGTAATACTGTCGATCGTCTTTGCGTGTTTGTTAGCCATATCAATCGTTTATTTCAAATCTGAAAACAGAACAATACCGCTTTCATTAAAAATCACAAGCAATGATGTTACCGAAATAATTAACCCGTGGTGCGATGATGATGGGAAATGGTACTTTTTTATGCCGTCGTACTCATCAGCGAGCAATACTGTTTTGGTTGCAAACGGCGATGGATGTTATCTGCAGGGTGCTCTTTTAACGAACGAACAAACAATTAGTGCCTTCAATACGGATACCGAGTATCATTTTGAACAGCATAATCTTTTTACCGATTGGGATACAACGATCGTTTTTATGAAGTCTGCGAATGTTGCTTCTATGTATATTGACACTCAATCGGGCAGCATGAAAAAAGTCCATTCCGATAAAGAGAATGAAGAAAAGATTAATTTATCTCTTTGGGGAGAAGACGGCGAGCTCTTATACTCCGAAAAGAAGTATTCCGATGAAATAAGCGGACACGGAAATTCAACATGGGAACATGAAAAGAAGCCATATAACATTAAACTTTCAGAGGCATCAAGGTTGTTGGGAATGTCGGCAGCACAAAAATGGGTACTGTTAGCAAACTTTGCGGACAAGAGCAGCCTTAAAAATAAAGTTGTACTTGATTTTTCAAAGGAAGTTATGTCACCACAGTGGTCTCCGGCGGGGGAATATGTAGATTTGTACCTTAACGGAAATTATGCGGGTTTATACTTGTTGTGCGAAAAAATTGAAGCGAGTATTAACAAAGTGGATGTCGGTAATGAGGGAGTCATTTTCACATTTGCAGGAGAATCACAAGCAGATGAGGATAGCCGACTTTTGAAATCCGGGCTGTGGATAAAGATAAAGCATAGCAGAGTTACTTCTGAGAAATCAATTGATGATATGGCTGAAAAAATAGATTCCATATTCTCTTTGATAGAAAATTATGATTCTGACGAATATCTCGATGTTGTTGATTTGGATTCTGTGGCTATGAAATATGTAATTGAAGAAATTTTTTCGAACTATGATGCAAACAGCTTATGCTTTTTCATAAATAATTCAGGACAGACTTTGTTTGGTGGTCCTGCGTGGGACTATGATTTGAGTATGGGGGCAGACGATGAAACCTACGATGCGGAATCATTTTATTTGCAGAAAAGAATATTTGTAAAATTATTAGAACATGATGAATTTCAGAGGGCCGTTATCCGAAATTATATAAAAGTAAGAGATATTTTAGCCCAATATATTAATTTTGACATATCGAGAATTGAAAAAAACATTGAATCTGCAAGAGAGATAAACGATATACGCTATCACGGAGGGGATACTTGGCACAAAACCATCAATGCCGAAGAAATGTGTCTGTATTTAGCCAAACGGATGGGATTTTTGGACAGGATTTGGCTTGAAGGCAACCAATACCATACCATTACACTGACTTTGAAAACGTGGAATGGTATTTCTGATCGCCATATAACCGTGATAGACGGTGAAAAAATTAATATCTCCCGTTTGAGTGCGTACGAAGGAGAAGAGTTTGTAAATTGGTACGATGAAGATACAGAACAGGTCTTTGAATACAGTGAGCAAATTATCGCGGATAAGCATTTGACAGCTGTTTACTCGGGAAAAAATACCGGAAACAGCACGGACTTGAAAGATTGCTTGACTGAATGGATATTGTTACATAAATCTCTGGTGCTCTTGGCAATGTTATGTGTTACTTTTGCTTTTGTCGGTATTATAATAGTATTCATTGATGTCAAGCGAAACAGAAACGGAGTGACGGATAATGGAAACCAAATATCGTCATGAACTGAAATATCTGGTTACCTCCGCTCAGATTGCCGTGCTGAAAGCCAGACTCAGCGGGCTTGTTCCCATCGATCCTCATGTCGGGGAAAAAGGAAGATACAATATCAGCAGCTTGTATTTTGACGACTATTACAACCGATGTTATTATGATAACGAAAACGGTACGGACCCGAGAGAAAAATTCCGTATCAGGATTTATAATCACTCGTGTGACAGAATTACACTGGAACTGAAGCGTAAGGAGCGCGGGAAAACTCTAAAACAATCGGTAATTCTGCCGTTTGATAAGGCTGAAGCAATTATTAACGGTGAAATTGATTCAAACGCGGAAAACCAGCCTCCGCTTCTGCAAAAGTTTTATCTTGAAGAAAAACAGCATTTACTTCATCCCGTTGTCATAGTTGAGTATGACAGATACCCGTATGTTTATAAAAACGGCAACGTGCGGATCACGTTTGATACCAACGTATCTTCGTCGTCTTTTGCAAAGGATTTCCTGACGGGAACGTATCCTAAAAGGCCTGTAATGCCAACGGGGATAGAGCTTTTGGAAGTTAAGTATGATGAATATCTTCCGGATTTCATATATAGAGCGCTTCAACTTGAGAATTTGCAGCAGACCGCATATTCCAAATACTATCTCTGTCGAAAATATTCTGTGAGATGAAAGGATAAAAAATAATGAATACTTTAAAGGACATTTTTAAAAAATCGTTTTTGGAAGGTTATGCGACGGGAAACATAACGATAACTTCCGTAATTGCGGCTATCTGTATTTCCGCAATTATCGGAGTCTATATCTTTTTTATATATCGCGTGATTACACGTAAAACGTTTTACAGTAAAAATTTTAATATATCCCTTGTCGGAATTGCAATGATTACCTCCGCAATTATTGTAACCATTCAGTCAAGTGTGGTCGTTTCGCTCGGTATGGTCGGTGCATTATCCATCGTGCGTTTCAGAACGGCTATAAAAGACCCTATGGATTTGACGTTTTTGTTCTGGTCCATCAGTACGGGAATTATCTGCGGTGCCGGTTTTGCAGAATATGCACTTGTTCTTGCTTTAGCACTTACGGCTGCTGTTTTTATATTAGACAAGCTGCCTGTCGCAAAGGCACCTATGATTTTGGTAGTGAATGCAGTTGAGTTGGACGCAGAAGATAAAATAATGGAAGTTGTCAAAAAATACTCGGAGCACAACAACGTTAAATCGAGAAATATGACTTCTACCACTTTGGATTTGACAATTGAAGTGCGTACCAAAGAAGGCAGCCGTCTTGTTCGGGAAGTTATGAAATTGAATAATGTCAACAGTGCTTCTTTGCTTTCTCACGACGGCGAAGTTACATATTGAAAAAAGCCCGCGGAAGCGGGCTTTTTCTTTTATTTCCTCAGTCTTTCTCTTTCCTCGTCCATGAGACGGTCGAATTCGTCCTCGGAGAGGCGGATGCTTTCGTCTCCGCTGACGGATTTGTCTGCGAAGCTGTCGAACAGCTTCTGCTTTTCCTCAAGCACGCGGATGATTCTCTCGTCAACGGTTTTCTCCGCGAGGAGACGGTGCACCATGACGGTGTTGACCTGACCCATTCTGTACGCACGGGCGATAGCCTGCGTCTCAAGCGACGGCTTGAGCTGCGGCTCGCAGAAGATAATCACGCTTGCCGCCTGAATGTTCAGCCCCGTGCCGCCCGCGGTAATCTGCGAGAGGAGCACCGCGCCGCCCTCCGCGGCGGTGAAATCGTCGATTATGCTCTGCCGCTTTTCTGGCGTGACGGAGCCGTTTATCGGCCCGAATACCTTCCTGTCCGCGTCCTCGCCGAACGTTTCCACAAGAAGGCTCTGCACCTTTTCTATCGTACCGAGGAAGAACGAGAACACGATAACCTTGCGTCCGTTCTCCATAGCCTCGCCGCATATCTCGCGCAGTCTCTGCGACTTTGAGGAGTCCTCGGCGCCGCAGTTCCACGACACCTGCCGCATTGCCATGAAGTTCTTATCCTCGACCGACGCGGCGTAAACGTCCGCCTCGTCGGATGTTAGACGGCACCAGTCCTCGACCTCGATTTTCTCGGGAAGCTCCTTCATTACGTCCTCCTGCGTACGGCGGAAATAGACGGACGCGATGCGGTTGCGGAACTCCGCTGCCGAGGAGAGAGCGGAAATATTGCGCACGGTTTTCTCAACGTCTGGCTGCAGACACGAGATTATGAACTTCATCTCATCGACTCTGTTTTCGAGCGCGGTACCCGTCATGAACAGCACTCTGTCGGTCGCCGCGCGCAGACGGAGCACCGATGCGGTGCGCTGTGCCTCGGGGTTCTTGACGTAGTGTGCCTCGTCAACGACGAGCATCGCAAGCTTTATCCCCTCGGGAACCGTCAGCTTTGCGGATGCCTCGTAGGTCGTGACGCCGACACCGCCGGATTCCGACCATTTTGCGATATCGTCCGATATATCCTGCCCGTGAAGGGCGCACGCCTTAAGGTCGCTGTGCTTTTCTATCTCACGGCACCAGTTTACAAGCACGCTCGCGGGGCACACGACGGCAAAATGAGTCGCGCCCGCATTGCGCAGAGCGACCATTACGCCTATCGCCTGAACGGTCTTGCCGAGTCCCATCTCGTCACCGAGCAGCACCGCTCCCTGATGAAGCACGTATTTGACTCCGGTGAGCTGATACGAGCGGAGAGTACACCGGAGTCCCGTGAGGTCGGGCTCGACCTTGTCGACGGCAATCGCAAGCTCCTCGGGAAGATTTCCCGTGATGCCGGAGCGTCGGACGGCGTTCTTTTTCTTTTTGCCCGCTTTGCCGCTTATCCTGTCGATTATCGCATAATACGTCGCGGAGTTTGCGGCGTAGTCCTTCCAGTAATCGTCGTGCTTTGCTTTGAGCACGGCTATCTCCTCGCGGAACAGCTCGGCGGTGCGGTCGGAGTATCCGTCCGTGCAGAACCGTGCCGCTTCCTCAACTGCCGCTTCCGCTTCCTCGCGGCGCGTCTTTGACGAGAAGAGCCGGCGCAGCCAACCCGTCGCGGGCTTTGAGGTTTTAATAAGCTCCTCAGCCGTGCCGTGCGTGTCGCCGTAAAGTGACTCTGCCTGCTCGCTCAGGCTTTCGTATTTCGTATATCTGTAAAGCTCACGGAGCAGAGCGGTCGCGGCGGGAGTCTTTTTGTCGACGGAGAAGCGGACGGGCGTGTCCTCGTCTATCGCTTTTTCAAGCTCCTTTACCGCTTTCACGATTTTTCGGGCGGAGGCGTCGCCTATGCCGCGTATGGACGTGAGGGACGAGACGCTTCTTCCGCGGAGCTGATAAATGCTCCTGATACCCGCGTCCTCGAGCACGGACGTACGAATGCCCGCCTTGGCGCGCGAAAGCTCACTCACGGGAGTGTTTTTCAGCGCCTCCGTGACGAGAGTGCGGCGGTACGCCTCAAGTGCGTCGGCAACCGCTTTTTCGTTTTTTTCGTGCTTCCCGAACAGCGAGCGAAGCCGCTTGTCGGCGGTTTTCAGGCTTTTTATCAGCCGTCTCGACTCCGCAAGCGAACGTTTTTCTTCCGACATATCCTTCTCCGACAGTTTATTTTCTCCATTGTACCATATTCCGTGCGATTATTCAAGGCGGACGGAATTGCCGTATTATGCCGAATTTGCGACAAAAATGCGAAAACGTCTTGCAAAAAACCACAATTTGTTGTAAAATTAATCATCCTATACTACATATTGGAGAATTAATTATGGCAGAAAAGAAAATCAAAAGAGCAGAAAGCATCACTCCCGCGGAAAAGCCCGAGACCGATGCAGCGGAAGTAAAGCCCGCGTCGAACCCGAAGCCCGCCGCTCCCGCCAAGGAAAAGGGAAGCGCCGTCGGTTACCGCATCGGTGCCGCCGTACTGTGGCTTGCCGCAATCGCATTTGAAGTAATCGCAATACTTCTTTTCTTCGGAAAGATCAACTGGACGTTCCTTTCGACTCTTACGCTCGTCATCATCGCACTTGTGCTTGACCTCGGCTGCGTTATCGCAGGCTCTCTCCTTTGGAAGAAGTCGAACCGCATCGACCCCGCATCGAAGAAGAACAAGGTCAAATTCTGGCTTTGGAACAACATGGGCCTCATTGTATGCGCATTCGCATTCATTCCGTTCGTAATTCTCGCGCTCACCAACAAGAACGCCGACAAGAAGACCAAGACCGTAGCCGTTATCGTTGCGATAATCGCGTGCCTTATCGGCGGTCTGTTCAGCTTTGACTGGAACCCCATCTCCGCAGAGGAGAAGGCTGAAATGGTTGACACCCTCGACGGCACGGACGTATATTGGACCAATTTCGGTACCGTTTATCACCTGAGTCAGGACTGCGGTCACCTCAACCACAGCGACGAGCTGACCGTCGGCTCCGTTGAGCAGGCAATAGAAGCAAACAGAACCCGTCTCTGCAAGGACTGCGAAAAGCACGCCGAGGAGTACGGCGTAGACCTTGAAAAGGGTATCGTTACCGATTTCGAGGACGACGGCTTTACCGTTGAGGATGCAGACGTCACCGTCGAAGCTACCGCAGAAGTAACCGAATAAAAAAGGAAAAGAGCAGGTGATTCCTGCTCTTTTTGCGTTCTTTATATGAAAAACACAACGAAAAAAGCACGTGACCTCGTGCTTATAGCTTTAATATACGTGCTTGCGTACGCCGTAGGCGTGCTCTCCTGCCTTTGGGCGAAAAGCGAGATTCTCCGTGTGTTCGTATTCGATATAGTCGCGACTCTCGTGACCTTCGTTTTCTCCGTCCTGCTGCACAATTCGAGCGTGTACGACCCGTACTGGTCGCTCACGCCGATGCTTGTGTCCGTATATCTGTTCGCATCTCACGGTGCGTCCTCGCCGTGGCACCTGCTGTTCCTCGCCGCGTTTGAGTCATGGTCGCTCCGCCTTACCGTAAACTGGGGAAGCGTGACCACGGGCTTTTCGTACGAGGACTGGCGGTACCGCAAATACCGTGACGAAAACCCGCCCGTGCTGTGGTTTATCATCAATCTGTTCGGCATTCACCTCGTACCGACTCTCGTCGTTTTCGGCGGTATGCTCCCTCTGTTTGAGTTGGCGTCGGTGCGGCTCGGGCATCTCTCCCTTCCGGGCATCGCCGTGATTCTCTTCGGCGTGGCGCTCGAGTTCTTTGCCGACAGACAGATGCACGCGCATCTGCACGAGGCGGAAAAGGGAACGGTCTGCCGCCGCGGACTGTGGCACTATTCCCGCCATCCGAACTACCTCGGCGAGATTTCCGTATGGGTCGGCACGTATCTCGCAATGCTCCCGTACTCACCCGGTAAGTGGTATTACGTCATCGGTGCAGTTTCGGTTGCGGTGCTCTTCAACGCCGTATCCGTACCGCTTATGGAGACGAGACAGCTTTCCCGCCGTCCCGACTACGCGGAATACAGGGAGCACACCTCGCGTCTGCTTCTTCTGCCTACGAAATAAAACAATATCAACGAAAAAGGACAGTATTATGAAAAACGGAAAACTTCTTAAGGGTGCTGCTTTTGCCCTCACGCTGTGCACGGTTGCCTCCGTGTCTTTGTTCGGGGCGATTGCAGAGCCGGCACCGAGAGATATGACACCCGTAAAGCAGGACTACTCTCCCGGACTCGGCGACAGAATGGACGCCGTCAGTTATACCATCGGCTTCGGCTGGCTCAGCCAGGCCACGTATATGCACGTAACCACAACGTACGAGCAGGCGCTTGAGATGGAGCGTAAGGTTTCAAATCTTACGAACGGCGTGCACCAGATGCCGTACTCCATCGGCCAGGATAAGCTCCGCTGGGGTACCTCGCCGTATCTCTACGAGGATTCCGCCTATCCGCTCGGTGACGGCAGAACCGGCTCCGGCTACCGCAAATATCAGAAATTCGTCGATGATTCCTTCGCCTACAACGCCGACGTATCGCAGATTCTCGAGCCGCTGCTCGCGGGGCACATGCGCGACGATTACGCCCCCACTCCCGAGGACGTCATTCCCGAATACTGCTACACTCACGACGTCAACGGCAACCGCAAGATAAGCTGGCAGCCCCAAAATAACGGGCCGTACTGGTACGTGCTCAGCCTTTACAACATGTATAACGGCGGGTACGCTCAGGAGGCTTGGCAGAGAATGCAGGACCGCTGGAACTTCCGCACTCATATCTATTACGACGCACTCATTCCCGTACCCGAGGGACTCTACAACAACCCCAACCTTTCCACCAAATACGGCGGCGTTATCACCAACACCGAAATGGAATGGCAGGCGGTACTCCGTGAAATCAGTTATTCATGGGAAAACTACGCAATATCGAGCGGTCAGGAATACCTGTACCCGATTTATAAGAATTATTCCGTTTATTTCACTCATCCTTACGGATACGCCTCGGACGACGATTTTCTCAATCTGTGGCAGAACTCGGTTATGATTTCGAGCCGTGACGATCCCGTCAGGAACCTCGTGTGGGGCTCCGAGACCGGTTCGCTTGACACGGGCTTCCAGTTCAACGCCGGCAATCAGCCGTGGGCGGCGTTCACCGAGAGAATGATTGAGCACAATCTCCAGTATCTCTATATGATGGAGAGAAAACCCCTCAGCTACGTTAATAACGGAAGCACGTATCAGGTCAACTTCAGCGGCAATCTCGTGTCGAAATACGATAAGACTACCGGTAACTATACTCTCATTGAAAACGGCGACTTCGTCATTGCGGACGGCGGCGACCGTTTCATTCCTCAGGCGGGCGCCGGATGTAAGATATACGCTTACAGCAGAAACGGCAAGACCCGCACGTGGAAGCTGCCCGATACGTGGGACGGAATTACCTCTGTTGACAGATACACTCTGTCAACAGACAGCGCACCCGTCAGGCTCGACACGCTCGGCGTCACGGACGGAAGCGTAACCCTGACGATGCAGCCCAAGGCCATATATCTGCTCGTGCCCGCGGGCGACACCCCGACGCCGGAGACGGCATCCTTCAACGATACGGCGGAGGGCACGGTGCTCGGCTCCTATAAGGCGTTTGATTTCACCGGAACCGGCGTGAAGGTTTACGGCGCGTCCGCAGACGGCGGCTTCGGCTCCCCGAGCATATACGCGGATTCGTCCGATACCTCGCTCACGTACAGCCTCGGAACGCAGAGAGGCACCGTCCTTCACAGTCTTAAGGTCGGCAGCAGAGGAGGAGAGGGCAAGGTAGTGCTTCATTCCTCAAACCCCGCAAACGAGGACGTTATGATAAGCCTTCCCGACGAGGATGAGGTATACAAGTTCAACACGAACTGGAAATACGGCGAGACCGGAGCCGTTACCGTGACCGTTGAAAATACCGACGGTGCCCGTAACGTGCTGTTTGATTCCGTCACGTATTCGCCGACGGCGGTAACGTTCGGCGACGTAAACGGCGACGGTGCCGTCAACACGTCGGACTGTAACGTCCTGAGCCGTTATATCGCGGGATACACCGTAAGCGTAAACCTTGCGGCAGCCGACGTAAACGGCGACGGTTCGGTCGGAACGTCGGATATGAACCTGCTTGTGAGATATATCGCCGGCTACAACGTAACACTCGGAGTTCACTGAAAAACAGAAAAATCCCCTGCACACCGTACGGTGTGCGGGGATTTTTTTATTCTCCCTCATGGCCGAGGAGAGTTGAACTGACACGGTGCGGGGCGGTTATTTCCCCGCAGCTCGGCGTCAATCGCCTCGGCAATATTTTGTATGTCAATGAGGAAAAGGCGGAAAGCGCCGAAAAGGTCGCCCGAGAGGCGTATCAGCTCAACTCTCCTCGGCTATACCGAGGATTATTATTCCGATTATTACGAGTGCGATGAAGACGTACTGCTTCGGCTTCAGCCGCTCGTGCAGGAAGATATGCGACAGCACGAGGGATACGACGCAGACGGACGATATTATCGGTGCGGCTATCGCGCCGTTGCCGCTCATCGCGTAAACATAGGTCAGCTGACCGCCCGTTTCGCATACCGCGGCGAGGATTTTGTCCTTCTGCTTCGGAAGCTCGAACCTCACGCGGCGCAGTTTCAGGAAGACGAACAGCACAACGGCGACGAGCGCAAACGTGAGCTCGTACGAGGTGTTTGCCACGTCCTCAATCGTCTCCTCGGTTACGTGAGCGAGCGGGCTCGTTGCGGTATCGAGGTAGAAGATGTCGAGAAAACTGCCGAGAGCGTCGATTATCGCGTAGAAGAAGGGCATCGCGAACGCGATTACGGCGATGCGGGTGCCGAGCCTTTTCTTTCTCTCGTTCTCACCGTGATTTTCGAGAAAGCCTATGCCGAGCACGCCTACGAGGATTATTACAATCGCCGCGGCGGACGGCAGAGAAATCTTTTCGTGAAGAAAAATCACGCAGAGCAGGGCGCATATCGCGCCCGACGTGTTTTCAATCGGGTCGGAGAGCGATTCCTCAATGAAGCGCATGCCAAAGAACGACCGCGCCATTGAAAGAATATAGCACAGAGATACGGGGGCGTATCTCAGAAGATTCATAAAGTCGTAGCCGACGTCGTGGGTAAGCAGGGTAACGAGTGCGTGAATGCCCATGACGGCACCGACGCACACGCAGATTTTAAGGTGCGAGTATTTCTCGTCCTCGCGCGCACCCTTCTTGTAGAACAGCTCCGCCGCGCCCCACAGAAGGGTCGTGAGGAGCGTAAATATCAGCCACATAAACTACCCTCCGGAACGGTCAGTTGCTTGAGACGCTTACCGTTGCGTTATTCTGCGATGCGAGCACCGCGTCGATGCACAGCACCACGCAGACCGCCATAAGCTCGTCGGCGGCGGGAGCGATGTCAAGCTCGTAGGTGTCGCCCCACGAGAGCCACTTCTTTCTGACGGTGACTACGGGAGCTCCGTTTTCATCAGTTACGTTGTAATCGTGCTCGAAAAAGTTACCCTGTACCTTCCAGCCGGGACCGGAAATCTCGTACACGGGTTTCAGGAACGAAAACTTCTTCTTTACCTCGGCAACGTCAACGCCGTTCTGCGAAACGTAGAATTTCGGCATGAGCGAGAACACCTTCTGGTGTATGTACGCTCTCTCCTGACCGAACGTGTCGTAGACGAACAGCTTCTTGCCGACGGAGAAAACCTTACCCTGAACGGAGTAATGCTCAGCCTCGTTCTCGTCGGTCACGCGGAATTTGTCTCCCCATGAGAATACCTTCTGCTTTATGTAAAGCTTCATAAATCCACCTCTTTCTTTTTTAATATGATAACATATAACGCGGGCTTTTGCAACTTTTTTTCAGCGCAGTGACGGAAAATTCCGGCGCACGTAGCGGTGATGCACGGCGAGAGACAGCACGACGGTCATAACGTCCGCAATCAGCTGAGTCCATACGATGCCGTACATTCCGATAACGGAGTTCAGTATGAACAGAAGCGGAATGTTGAATACCGCCCACCGTACGATGCCGAGAAACATTGCCTCTCCGCCGCGTCCGTAGCTGTTGAAAAGATGCACGTGATAAAAGCTCATGAACATGAACAGCGTCGCAAGACAGCGCACGCGCAGGAAATTCGTGCCGAGCGCGACCGTTTCCGCGTCGTCGATGAAGAAGCGCATGACGTACGGCGCGAATATTTCGTATAGTACAATGCTGAGTGCGGCACACACGACTCCCGCAAGCAGGGAGAAGCGCTCGACCGCACGCATGCGTCGGTGGTTGCCCGAGGCAAAGTTGTACGCCACGACGGGCACCATGCCCTGACAGATTCCGACACCGATATTGAGCGGAAGCCTTTCCGCCTTGAGAACGATTCCCACTGCGGCAAGCGCTACGTCACTGTAGCCCGACATCAGCTTGTCGATTACTATGTAGTCAACGTCAAACAACAGAGTCGCCACGGCGGACGGGAGCCCGACCGCGAATATCTGCGTAATGCTTGAGCGGCGCGGCATACTTCTCGGCGAAGTAAGTCCGAGAGGCATCGTGCGCGAAAGCTTTTTAATCACGATGATGAAATACACGCACGAGATGCAGTTAGAGAGAAGCGTCGCCACGCCCGCGCCGACGATTTCGTATCCGCGCGGCAGAAGCACGAACATGAAAAGCGGGTCAAGTGCGATGTTTATGATGCCGCCGAGAGTTACACCGAAGCCCGCCTTCGTGCTCTCACCGATACTGCGGACGAGATTTGAAAGTACGTTCGTCATGATCGTCGGCAGTCCGCCCGCCACGATTACGCAGAGCGCGTACGAGCGCGCAAAGCCGAACGTTTCCTCTCCCGCGCCGAGCAGACGTAGCATGGGGTTCATGAATACGAGCACGAGTACGGAGAAAAGCACCGCGAGCAGAGCCGAGAAATATATGCTGAAGCTGCAGACCTTTTTCGCCTCCGCCGTGTCGTCGCGTCCGAGCAGACGGGAGACGAGCGCACCGCCGCCGACACCCGCCACGGAAGCGATTGACAGCGAGATATTGAACACGGGCAGAATCAGAGACGCGCCCGCCACCATGAACGGGTTGTTCGTACGCCCGATGAAGAACGTGTCCGCCATGTTGTATATAAGCACGATAAGCTGACCCACTACGGTCGGTATCGCCATCGTGCTTACCGCCTTTGCGACGGGCGATTCTTCAAAAAGATATTTGTTTTTTGTTTCGTTCAAGAAGGGGTACCTCTTTTTCGCGTCAGATAAGTATGCCGTTCGTGTGATCGATCTCGTGCTGGATTATCTGCGCGGTAAAGCCCGTGAAGGTCTTTATCTTCACACGGAACGCGCGGTCCTGCCAGCGAACCTTGATTTTTCCGTATCTTACCGTTTTGCGCGTGCCGGAGAGGGAAAGACACCCTTCCTCGACGTTGTACGGCGCACTCTGCGCGATTATTTCGGGGTTGAACATCTCGGCGTATTTCCCGCCGTCGTCGAATACGATGATGCGCTTTTGTACGCCTATCATGTTCGCCGCCATGCCGACACATCTTTCGGCGTTAGCACGGAGAGTGTCAAGCAGGTCGTCTGCGACGGTCACGTCGCCGGGGCACGCGTCCTCACCGTGCCGTGCGAGAAACACGGGGTCGTGAATTATTTCTTTTACCATAAGAATCCTTTAATGCTGTATTTCTCTCAGTTTAATTCTGACTTTTTCCGCTTCGCCGCTTCCGATTGTCGACAGACGCAGAAGCGGAATTCCGTATTTTTCCAGGATACCGTTTTTCACCGCATCGCGTTCCGCCTGTTTGGTATTTGCGGTATGATACGCAAATCCGTCCACTTCTACGATGAGCACAGGACGGTGAGTAACTTTAGAGAAAATAAGAAAGTCAACGTGAGTAAGATGATTCGTAACATATTCAAGCTCGCGGGTTTCAAGCTTAGAGTAGTCGGTGATTATCATACGGAGAGGGACGTGCGGAACTGTACCGAGACTTGAAAATTTCTCCTCGGACGTTATATCACGGAGAACGCGGTACATTAAGTTTTCGCTTTCGTATTCCGATATTCTGCCGTACTTCTTAAGTAACTCTTCGCGTGCATCTGCACGGTTTTTGTAAAGGTAATCGAATACGGAAGATATTTGGCTGTCAATGACCTCGTTATTTTGATACATTATGTATTCTATCAGGTCATGAATCGGCGAAGCATTGTCGTTCCCGTTACCGTCGGTTACAACAATGAAACGTTCCGTTGCACGGGATACGGCAACGTTGAGCCTGTTCGGGTCGGCGGCAAAATCACCGATTTCGTTGTCGACAGTTGAGAATATCATAACTTTTCTCTCCTGCCCCTGAAATTTATCGGCAGTATCCGCTTTTACGCCTGTTCCGCGAAAAACCTCCTGAAGCATATTTGCCTGCGCACGGTAAGGAGTGACTATGCCAATATCGTTTCCGGTTGTGTCAAGTCCTTCGGACGGTATGATTTCGTTCGTAATTACGTCTATCTGACGTTGGTTTACGTGACCGCGTGCGTGGTTTCCGGGGACCGTTCTGTAAACTGCGAGAGGACGAGTGCCGTCACACGGC
>JAZUGD010000178.1:0-2196 GCA_045641025.1 Eubacteriales bacterium | reverse complement strand
CATCCGGCGAACCCATTCCAATTGATCGCATACTTTGAGTTTTTCCGTGACATTCTCGGTCCCTGCGGTGCGTTTTACGAGCTTTTCAAAGCTATCTTGCGTATCAGCGTCAAACTGCTCCAAATACGCTTTCAGAGTGCCTTTCAGCCGCATAGCATTGATAACTGTCCTCTTGTTGTGGTAGAGGTAGTCATAATGCAATCTGCCCCATTTACCTAAGTTTGCCGTTTCATTTGTCTTTGTCATTTTCTTTGACCTCCGTCTTTTTTATTTTTGTGTTAAAGTTCGGATAATCAAAGAATAAAGAAAATCCGAACGTTTCACCGATTGGTAAAAGGTTCGGATTATTCTTGTTTGGTGCGGGTAAAAGGACTTGAACCTTCATGAAGTTGCCCTCACTAGAACCTGAATCTAGCGCGTCTGCCAATTCCGCCATACCCGCGAACGGTGATATTATAGCACAGCACTTTGAGGTTGTCAAGTGAAATACAAAATATAACGTTAAGAAAATATGATATATTTTCACGGTTAATACGGCATTATTATTGTAATTTTTCGCCGTCTGTGATAAAATTAAATAAAGAAAACCGCGGAGGTAAATCAAATGAAAAGACTTGATATAAAAGAAGGACGTCCCTTTACGCTGCTCAATCTCTCCGACCCGCAGATGTCTCACGGGGAATGGGAGAACGGCCACAAATCCGGCATAATTCTTGACCGTACGGTTAAAACCGTTGTGGAACGCACGAATCCCGACCTTATCACCGTAAGCGGTGATATCGGCTACGGCGGAGACCTGCTTTCTTACAAATATTTCGCAGACTATATCGACACCTTCGGTATTCCGTGGACGGTATGCTTCGGCAACCACGACAATCAAGGCGGTCCCGAGGCAATAAACGACGTAGTAGCCGAATACCTGAAGCACCCGCTTTTCGTATACGAGCCCTGCGACCCGTCTCTCGGCAACGGCAACTTCGTAATCGGTGTATATCAGGCAGACAAGCCCGTCGAGGCGGTCATCATGATGGATACTCACGACCGTGAGCCTTATACTCTCGAAAACGGTGACCCCACCCAGGTTTGGGCGCGTCTCCTGCCGAGTCAGCTTGATTGGTACCGCGAGCGCATCTCCGAGCTTGAGAGCGCGGGCTTTACCGATTCGACTCTCATTACTCATATTCCGATATTTGCGTACAGAACCGCGTTTGACGCTGCGGCAAAGCCGGGCATTGATTACGGTGCCGTAAAACCCGAGAATAGCACCGGAGCCGAATTCTGGAATCCGGGATACGAAGACTCGTACGGCGTACGCTATGAGGGAATCTGCTCTTATCCCGAGGACGAGGGCGCATTCGACGTTATAAAGGAACTCGGCAGCACGAAAACTCTCGTCACCGGTCACGACCATATAAACAACTTCGTAATCAATTACGACGGAGTCCGTTTCGTATACAGCCTCAAGGCAGGCTGCGGCTGCTACTGGAATCCCATTCTCTGCGGCGGCACCGTACTCACGTATTCCGCAGACGGCGAGAAAACCGTCCGTCACGAATACGTCGACGTTTCCGATCTGCTGTGAGGGAAATACATAATATACCGCCCGTATATAACGAAAGCTGCCGTGTGCTCATCCTCGGCAGCTTTCCTTCGGTAAAATCGCGTGAAACGGAGTTCTTCTACGGTCATCCGCAAAACCGTTTCTGGCGTGTCCTCGCCGCCGTATTCGGCTGCGCCGTTCCCGTGACCGTTGAAGAGAAGAAAACGCTGCTTCTCTCAAACGGCATAGCACTGTGGGACGTGCTTGCCGAATGCGATATTTCGGGCAGTTCCGACGTATCAATCAGAAAAGAAACGCCGAACGATCTTTCGGTTATAGTTTCGTCAGCTCCGATAAGCAGGATTTACCTCAACGGCAAAACCGCGGAGAAGTACTACAAAAAATATAACGGCGGAATCAAAATACCCGCCGTCACCTTGCCGTCAACCTCTCCCGCGAACGCGGCAAAATCGCTTGACGACCTCGTGTCCGAATGGAATATTATAAAAAATCCCGTCGTGTGACGGGATTTTGTTTTACGATAATTCTTGTTCGGTTTTCTTAAGCGTAATGCGCAGAAACGTCGCACTGAGTATCAGCGATACGACCTCCGCAATAGGGAACGCAAGCCATACGAGCGTTACGTTGCCGCTGAG
>JAZUGD010000177.1:0-11093 GCA_045641025.1 Eubacteriales bacterium | reverse complement strand
GGGTCAACGAGGTTTGCCGCGCCCACTTCGCCCGCGGTCCCGCCCGCAAGCATCATCTCGATAACGTCGTCGGGGGTAGTGACTCCCCCCATTCCGACCACGCGAATCTTAACGGCGCGCGCAGACTGGTAAACCATACGGAGCGCCACCGGGAAGATTGCGGGACCTGAGAAGCCGCCCGTTACGTTTGCGATTACGGGACGGCGGCGCTTAAGGTCGATTCTCATGCCGAGAAGCGTATTTATAAGGCTGATGCCGTCCGCTCCCGCAGCCTCACACGCTTTTGCGATTTCGGCAATATCGGTGACGTTGGGTGAAAGCTTTATAATTACCGGCTTGGTCGTTACCTTCTTTACCGCCGCGGTGACCTCAGCCGCCGCCTTGGGGTCGGTACCGAAGCTCATGCCGCCGCCGTGAACGTTGGGACACGAGATATTAACCTCAAGCCAGCCTACCTGCTCCTCTGCGTCGAGGCGCTCGCAGGTATAGGCGTAGTCGTCAATCGAGAAGCCGGAGACGTTCGCCATTACCGGCTTATGGAAGTACGTTTTCATTCTCGGAAGCTCTTCCGCTATTACGGCGTCGACTCCCGGATTCTGCAGTCCCACCGCGTTGAGCATACCCGATGCACACTCCGCGATACGCGGCGTGGGGTTGCCGAAGCGTGGGTCACGCGTGGTGCCCTTGAAGCTGAACGTACCGAGCACGTTTATATCGTACAGCTCGGCAAATTCTCTGCCGAAGCCGAACGTACCCGAGGCGGGTATCACGGGATTGTCAAGCGTGATACCGCATAAGTTTACGCTTAATTTTCCCATAATATTTCTCCTTTGCGAAGGACGGGTCCGTCCTTGCAGATTCTCTTATTGCCCGTGAGCGTTTTGCAGGTGCAGCCCATGCAGGCACCGAAGCCGCAGCCCATTCTTTCTTCAAAGCTGAACTGTCCGTCGGTGCTGACCGTGCGCCATACCGCTTTGAGCATGGGCTCGGGACCGCAGGTGTAAACGTAAGTGTAACCGTCCGGCAGTGCATCGGTGACGAAGCCGCGCGTGCCGTACGAGCCGTCGGCGGTGGTGACCGTTACATCACAGCCGAGGACACTGAATTCTTCCTCGCAGAACACGTCGCACGCCGAGTTGAAGCCGAGCACTACGCACGGCTTTTTACCCTCACGGACGAGGCATTTTGCAAGGTAGTACATGGGAGGCGTGCCGACGCCGCCGCCGAGGAGGAGCGGTCTCTCTCCGCTGACGGAGGTATCGTACCCGTTTCCGAGCCCCGTGAGCACGTCGAGCGTGCCGTCGGTCATGCGGGACATCAGTTCGGTTCCCTTGCCGACCGCCTTATAGATTATTTTCACAAAGCCCTCTCCGAGGTCGTACACGGATATGGGACGGCGGAGATAGAGTCCGTCAAGTTTTATATTGATGAACTGTCCCGGGGCGGTAATCGCGGAGACGTCGCCCTCGAGAGTCATTCTGTAAACGTCCTTTGCAACGGAAACGTTTTCGGTTATTTTAAGAAATACCTGCTTCATGCGTCAATCGTGGAGATACCGAGCGTGATTTCTTCAAGTACGTCGAGAAGAACGCGGACGGTATCGAGTGAGGTGAAGATGCTCGTGTTGGTTTCGATGGCGTATTTTCTTATTTCGTGGCCGTCGCTCATTACTCCTGCGGAGCCGAAGGAGCTCGTGTTGATGACGTATGCGATGTGGCCCTGACGCATGGACTTGGCTATCTCGTCGCTGCCCTCGCTTATCTTGCCGAGGACGTGAGTGCGGATGCCGTTCTGCTTGAGGAAGTTTGCCGTTCCCGCAGTTGCCTCGATATTGAAGCCGAGGTCGTAGAAGCGGCGGATAAGCGGAAGCGCTTCTTCCTTATCGGGGTCGGCTATGGTTGCGAATACGGTACCGTAGTTCTGCAGGTGCATTCCGGTAGCCTGAAGCGCCTTGTAAAGCGCACGGTTGAGACGGTCGTCGTAGCCGATTGCTTCACCGGTGGACTTCATCTCGGGCGAGAGGTATGCGTCGAGCCCCTTAATCTTATTAAACGAGAACACGGGAGCCTTTACGTAGTGTCTCTTCTTCTCCTCGGGATAGAGGTCGAAGATTCCCTGCTCCTTGAGCGTTTTGCCGAGGATTACGTCGGTTGCAATGTCCGCGAGGCTGAAGCCCGTTGCCTTGGAGAGGAACGGTACGGTTCTCGACGAACGGGGGTTGACCTCGATTATATATACCTTTTCGTTTTTGTCTACGATGAACTGGATGTTGTAAAGTCCTACGATGCCGATACCGAGACCGAGCTTCTTCGCGTAGGTGAGAATGGTGCCCTTGACCTTATCGGAAATCGAGAAGGCGGGATATACGCTTATCGAGTCGCCTGAGTGAATACCGGTTCTCTCGACGAGCTCCATGATACCCGGTACGAATACGTCGCGTCCGTCGCAGATTGCGTCGACCTCGACTTCCTTACCGATGATGTACTTGTCTACGAGCACGGGCTTGTCCTCGTCGATTTCAACGGCGGTACGGAGGTAGTGACGGAGCTGAGCCTCGTCCGCTACTATCTGCATTGCGCGTCCGCCGAGCACGAAGGAAGGACGCACGAGCACGGGGTAGCCTATCTTCTCTGCCGCGGCGACGCCGTCCTCGATTTTGGTTACGGCGCGTCCCTCGGGCTGAGGTATACCGAGCTCGCGGAGGAGACGCTCGAACAGTTCTCTGTTCTCTGCACGGTCGATTGCGTCGCAGTCGGTACCGATTATCTTGACGCCTCTTGCGCGGAGCGGATCCGCAAGGTTGATTGCGGTCTGGCCGCCGAGCGTTGCGATAACGCCCTCGGGATTCTCGAAGTCGATGATGTTCATTACGTCTTCGGGAGTGAGCGGCTCGAAGTAAAGCTTATCAGCCGTGGTATAGTCGGTAGATACGGTTTCGGGGTTGTTGTTTATGATGATTGACTCGTATCCGGCGCGGCGGATGGTCTGTACGGCGTGAACGGTGGAGTAGTCGAACTCGACACCCTGACCGATTCTGATGGGACCTGCGCCGAGAACGATAATCTTCTTTTTATCGCCGAGGCGGGAGTCGTTTTCTCCGGTATAAGACGAGTAGAGATATGCGATGTATTTGCCCGTATGGAGAGTATCGACCATACGGTATACGGGAGTGATGCCGTTTGCCTTGCGGAGTGCGTAAACGTCGGTTTCGGGCATCTTCCAGAGTCCTGCGATATACTTATCGGAGAAGCCGAGAACTTTCGCTCCTTTGAGCACCGAAACGTCGCCGACGTTTGCCTCGAGTACCGCTTCTTCTTTAACGATTTTGAGAAGAGACTCGAGGAAGAGCTCGGTAATCATCGTGATTTCGTGAAGCTCGGCTACGGTCTTGCCGCGGCGGAGAAGCTCGGTTACGGCGAAGATACCGTCGGCACGGAAGCCGGAAACGTAATCGAGAAGGTCCTCGGTGCTCATGCGGTCGAACTTGGAAAGACGGAAGTGGCAGCAGCCGATTTCAAGAGAACGGACGGACTTGAGCATACATTCCTCAAGAGTCGAGCCGATACCCATAACCTCACCGGTCGCCTTCATCTGCGTGCCGAGCACGTCGGAGGCGGAGGAGAATTTATCGAACGGGAAACGCGGGAATTTTGCAACGACGTAATCGAGCACGGGCTCGGTTGCGGCGGTACCGCCCGCTACGGGAATCTCGTCAAGCGTCATGCCGAGAGCAATTTTGGCGGTAACTCTTGCGATGGGGTATCCGCTCGCCGTGGAGGCAAGTGCGGAGGAACGGGAAACTCTCGGGTTGACCTCGATGAGATAATATTTGGACGAGTTCGGGTCGAGTGCGAACTGTACGTTGCAGCCGCCTTCGATTTTGAGCTCTTTGATAATCTTGATTGCGCTGTCGTTGAGCATTTTGGGGTCGTGGTCGGAGAGAGACATATTCGGTGCCACGACGATGGAGTCACCGGTGTGTACGCCGACGGGGTCGACGTTCTCCATGCCGCATATCGTGATTGCGCGGTCGGAGGAGTCACGCATTACCTCAAACTCGATTTCCTTATAGCCCTTGACGCTCTTCTCGACGAGTACCTGATGTACGGGAGAGAGTGCAAAGCCGTTTCTGCCTATCTCAACGAGCTCTTCCTCGTTTGCGGCAAAGCCGCCGCCCGTGCCGCCGAGAGTGAACGCGGGACGGAGCACTACGGGGTAACCGATTCTCTCGGCAGCCGCTTTTGCTTCTTCAAGGTCGTAGGTTATCTCGGACGGGATTGTGGGCTCGCCGATGGACTCGCACATTTCCTTGAAGAGTTCTCTGTCCTCCGCTCTCTCGATGCTCTCGCCGGAGGTACCGAGCAGGAGAGTGTGGCATTCCTTGAGGACGCCCTTCTTTTCAAGCTGCATTGCGAGGTTGAGTCCCGTCTGTCCGCCGATGCCGGGGACTATTGCGTCGGGACGCTCGTAACGCAGAATTTTCGCAACGTATTCGAGAGTAAGGGGCTCCATATACACCTTATTGGCTATGGAGGTATCGGTCATTATGGTTGCGGGGTTGGAGTTTACGAGGACTACCTCGTAGCCTTCCTCTTTAAGCGCGAGGCACGCCTGCGTTCCCGCGTAGTCGAATTCGGCAGCCTGACCTATGACGATAGGGCCGGAACCGATTATAAGTACTTTTTTGATATCTGTTCTCTTGGGCATCAGTATTACCTTCTCTCGTATATGATTCTGCCGTCTTTGGCGGTCAGATAATTTACTCCGTAAAGCGTCGCACCGTCAAACGGTGTGGCGCGTCCCACGGTGAGGAATTCGTCGGGGTTTACCGTGAATTCTTCATCGGGTGCGAAAACCGAAAATCCGCATGCGGATATTCCGAAACGCCGGCGAGGCGCGTACGCCATCAGCTCGACGAGTTTTTCCATGGTGATTATCCCCGTCCTAACGAGGTACGTGTTGCATACGGCGAACGAGGTTTCAAGCCCGACGACACCGAACGGGCTTCCCGCAAGTCCGCGGGATTTCTCCGCCTCGGAGTGCGGTGCGTGGTCTGTCGCTATCATGTCGACTGTACCGTCGCATATACCCTCGATAAGCGCGTCGCGATCGGCGGCGCTGCGGAGCGGAGGGTTCATTTTGAAGCGTCCGTCTTCTTTTAAATCCGAGTCACAGAGCGCGATATAATGCGGTGCGGTTTCGCACGTGACGTTGACGCCTCTTGCTTTTGCACGGCGTATGAGGTCGACGCTTTCTTTGGCAGAAACGTGGCAGACGTGATAAGCGCAGCCCGTCTTTTCGGCGAGGCGTAAATCTCTTTCAATCGGTCCCCATTCGCTCTCGGAGCAGATACCGGGGTGACCGTGCGCACGGGCGTATTCGCCGTCGTGGATATATCCGCCGTGAAGGAGGCTTTCGTCCTCGCAGTGGGCGGCGAGTACCTTGCCGAGCGCCTTGGTGCGAAGCATGAGTTCTTCCATCATGCTCTCGCTCTGCACGCCCTTGCCGTCGTCGGAAAATGCGGCGACGTCTGCGGACATACCGTCAAGGTCGGCGGGCTCCTTACCCTTCTCTCCTACGGTGAGCGCACCGTAAGGGTGCACGTTCACGCAGGCGGTGTTTTTAATTATTTCAAACTCTGCCGCAAGATGCTCCGCGCTGTCGGGCACGGGGTTCAGGTTCGGCATGGTACACACGTCGGTAAAGCCCCCGCGTGCCGCCGCGCTACTCCCGCTTGCAACAGTCTCTTTATAAGAAAAACCCGGCTCACGAAAATGCACATGCACATCGCAAAAGCCGGGAAAAATAACAAATCTGTCAGAATCAAAATCGGAAAATACGCCGCTTGCCTTCATCGCCCTTTCGGCGGCGCCGGCGTCGGCGACGGAAACGTACTGTTTCTTTATTCCTGACATCTTAATACCTTGCCTCTTTTGATTTTTGTTATTATACTACACGCTTAACCGTTTGTAAATAGAAAATCGAAGATTTTTCGGATTTTTTCAGCGTATTCCGAGAAGCGTCTGCAGGTCGTAGCTGAGAAGCCCGCATATCTCGCGGAGCACGAACGTAGGGGCGGAAAATATTCCGTAATACATAGACACGGGATACGCGTCAAGTCCCGCGTCCGAGGCAAATCTCGCGGCGCGGTACTGGTGGTAAAAGTCGCTGACCACCGCTATCTCGGTTGAAAGTCCGTTTGCCGCGATAACCTCGGACGTATATTTCATATTAGTTTCGGTATTGTAGGATTTCTCCTCGGTGAAGATGCGGGAGTCGGGCACGCCGTGTGAGAGCAGGTACTCTCTCATGGCGGCAGCCTCGGAGACAGCCTCGTCGTCACCCTGCCCTCCGCTGACGACGCAATATGCGCCGGGATGGGACGCGAGATATTCTTCAGCCTTGTCAAGTCTTCCGCGGAGCATTTTGCCCGGCTTGCCGTCCTTGACCTTGCACCCGAGCACGACTACGGTCGCCCCCTCCGGAACGTAGTCACATTCGGCATGGGAGAGCACGTTTATAAGCTCGACGGAAAATGCGACGAGAAGTACGGCAAAGAGAAATGCAAGGACTGAAAGCGCCGCTTTGCCCGCGATATGCTTCCACAGGAATATTACCGCAGCCGCAACGTAATCAAAGAAGACGGAAAGGAGCACCACGGCGGCGCCGACGGACATACCGACGTACGTACCGGTATTCATAACGAACGAGAGCAGAGGCGAGAAAAGGAGCATTATTGCCGCTCCGAACACCGCGCCTGCGACCTTGCCTTTCTTTCCGTATTTTTTCATTACGTCTCCCGTTTAATAAATCCGGGCTGTTACCGAGGTAACAGCCCGTACGAATTTTCGATTATAATGCTGCCGCGTCCTTTGCAACTGCGATAACACGGTTGATGTCTTCAACAGCCTTATCGGTATCGGCACCGTAGTCAACGGTCATGTTGATTACTTCCTTGCCGTCGTTTGTGTAAATTACGAAAGCATGAGTCTTAACGTGAGTCTTGTAGCTGCCTACCATGAATTCACGCTCGCCGTCGATAACCTCGGCACGGTCGAGCTCGGTGAACTTGTAGTTACCCATAAGCTCACGGTCGAAAAGCTCGTCGGTCAGAGAGAAATGCTTACCGTAATAGTACATCTTGTCCTTCGTGAAATAAAGCACGCAGGTGTTGTAGACGTTGGAGCGGTTCTTGTTATCCTTGCCCTTTTTGTAATAGATATCCTCGGTGAGATAGTCATAGCCCTTGAGAGTTACGGGCTTGATTACCTTGCTGAACTGGCTCTGGTAAACCTCGAGACGCTTCTGTGCGGTCTCGTCGAGGAATTTGGTGCGCTCGTAGATCTGATAGTCGAGGTCTTCTGCGGAAGAGCGGCCGCCGAGCACGAGATAAAGACAAACACAGCCTGCTACGGCTATAGCGATGCCGACGAAGGAAATCCATCTCAGGCTCTGTTCGGCATCAACGAAAATTCCGAGAACGATTACACCGATAAGAATGAGAATCGCGCCGAGTACGCCGATGGGCTGAATACCGTTGATTCGAAAATATTTCAAATTACGTTTGGTTTCCATAGTGTGACACCTTTCAATATGTTATGGGATGCGGGGAGCGGATTTTACCGCTCCCCGATAATAATGACTTACGCGAGTTCTGCGAAGTACTTGATGGTTCTTACCATCTGGCTGGTGTAGGAGTTCTCGTTGTCGTACCAGGAAACTACCTGTACCTGATAGGTATCGTCGTCGATCTTGGTAACCATGGTCTGGGTAGCATCGAAGAGAGAACCGAATCTCATGCCGACAACGTCGGAGGAAACGAGCTGCTCCTCGGTGTAACCGAAGGACTGGGAGGATGCTGCCTTCATAGCTGCGTTGATGCTGTCCTTGGTGATGTCCTTACCCTTGACAACTGCTACGAGGATGGTGGTGGAACCGGTGGTTACGGGAACTCTCTGAGCGGAGCCGATGAGCTTGCCGTTGAGCTCGGGAATTACGAGACCGATTGCCTTTGCAGCACCGGTAGAGTTGGGAACGATGTTGGCAGCGCCTGCACGTGCACGGCGGAGGTCACCCTTTCTCTGGGGACCGTCGAGGATCATCTGGTCACCGGTGTAAGCGTGAACGGTGGTCATGATACCGGAAACGATCGGATAAGTGTCGTTAAGGGTCTTAGCCATGGGAGCGAGGCAGTTGGTGGTGCAGGATGCAGCGGAGATGATCTTGTCATCGGTGGTGAGGGTATTCTCGTTTACGGAGAATACGATGGTGGGGAGGTCGTTGCCTGCGGGAGCGGAAATAACAACCTTCTTAGCGCCTGCGTCGATGTGAGCCTGAGACTTTTCCTTGGAGGTGTAGAAACCGGTGCACTCGAGAACTACGTCCACGTCAAGCTTACCCCAGGGGCAGTCTGCAGCGTTCTTCTCTGCGTAAATCTTGATTTCCTTACCGTCAACGATGATGCTGTCTTCGGTGGATTCTACGGTGTGCTTGTTCTCGCCGATTCTGCCGAGGAAGGAACCCTGAGCGGTATCGTACTTGAGAAGGTGAGCGAGCATTGCAGGGCTGGTAAGGTCGTTGATAGCGACTACTTCGTAACCCTCTGCGTCGAACATCTGACGGAACGCAAGGCGTCCGATACGGCCGAAGCCGTTAATTGCAACTTTAACTGACATAATTTCCTCCAACAAATATATAAAAAAATTTTGGACTTTAGTTCGGTGCCATAAAACACCTTATATATTTTATATCATTCCGCGTCAATATACAAGAGTTTTTGCAAAGTTATTTATTTTTTTACAAAATAACGAAGATATGCCTCAAACGGAAGCATTTTGTTTGGGTTTTTCACAACATCGGGGCGTGCGCACTTGATATTTTACTTTATTATCGGTATAATTAAGAAAAAAGTACAGGCAGGCATACGTTATGAAAATAAATCTTCCTTACGGACGCGGCAAAACGGTTCTCGATACGGACATTCCGGCACGGGTGCTCTCCACGGGTGAAGTAAGCGGCGCTGACGACGAGATCGCCGCGGTAAGAGAAGCCCTCGCAAACCCTTACGGCGAGCGGCTGGCGGCTCTTGCGCGCGGTAAAAAGAATATTGTGGTTATAACGTCCGACCATACGAGGCCCGTACCGAGCAAGGTTACACTGCCCCCTCTGCTTGAGGAGATTTATTCGGGCAATCCCGATGCGGACGTGACCGTTCTCGTGGCAACGGGGCTTCACAGAGAGACGACTAAGGACGAGCTCCGCGAAAAGTTCGGTGACGGACTTTACGAAAAGCTGAACGTTGTCGTTCACGACTGCGACGCGCCCGACCTTGTGCATATCGGTACGCTGCCGTCCGGCGGCAGGCTGCTTGTGAACAGGCTTGCGGCTGAAGCGGATTTGCTTGTTGCCGAGGGCTTTATAGAGCCGCACTTCTTCGCCGGATATTCGGGAGGCAGAAAGAGCGTGCTTCCCGGTGTTGCGGGACGCGAGAGCGTAATGCACAATCATTCGGCTGCGTTCATCGACCATCCCCGCGCGCGTACGGGCGTGCTTGAAGGAAACCCCGTACACGCCGACATGGCAGCCGCGGCAAAAACGGCAAAGCTCGCGTTCGTGCTGAACGTGGTGCTTGACCCGTCGCACCGCGTTGCCGCCGCTTTTGCGGGTGCACCCGAGGAGACTCATGCCGCGGGATGCGCGTATCTGTCGGAGCGCTGCCGTGTATCGGCACCCGAAGCGGACGTCGTTATCTCTACAAACGGAGGATATCCGCTTGACAGAAATATTTATCAGGCGGTAAAAGGAATGACCGCCGCAGAAGCGGTGGTTAAGAAAAACGGTGTTATAATCATGCTTGCCGAATCGGGCGACGGTCACGGCGGCGAGGGCTTTTATAATATTTTCGCCCGTGAGAGCGATAACGAAAAGATTCTTGAGGAAATACGCTCGAGGAAGCCGGAGGAGACCGTGCCCGACCAGTGGCAGGCGCAGATTTTCGCCCGCGTGCTGACGCGCGCGGCGGTCGTTTACGTTTCGTCCTGCGACGACGCACTCGTGCGCTCAATGCACATGATTCCCGCGCATAACGTTGACGAAGCGCTCGGCATTGCCGCAGAAGTTCTCGGACGCGAAGATTTTTCGCTGAACGTAATACCCGACGGAGTTTCGGTTATATGCACGAAAGAAGGGTAATTATGCTTACATACGAAAACGTACTTTCGGACCTTGAGAATGCCGGAATCGAAAAAGGTGACACCGTATTCGTTCACTCGGCACTTCGTACGATAGGACACGTCGACGGCGGTGCCGAGACCGTCGTTCGCGCTCTGCGGGATGCCGCAGGAGACTGCGGTACGGTTGTCGTGCCGACGTTCTGCTTTGCTCACGAAATCGAAGACGTGCCGCTTATCGACCCGGCGCGTGACGTTTCGGAGACCGGACAGATAAGCGAGGTGCTCCGGCTTACGGAAGGTGCGTCCCGCAGTATCGCGTACCGTCACTCAGTTGCAGCAATAGGCAAAAACGCGCTGACGGTCACGGACGTTGACTGCGAAATCTCACCGTTTGACATCCGCTCGTCATTCGGTCGGATGCTCGGGCTTGACGCAAAAATCGTGCTTATCGGCGTTGAGTACCTGAACTGTACGTCGCATCATTTTGCGGAATACGTGCTGAAGGTGCCCGACCGCGAAGTCGTGCCGGTAAAGGCGCGTCTCCGCTGTTCCGACGGTACGGTTACCGAAATCACCGTATGCGATTACCGTCCTAAAGCTAATGAGAACGGCGAATACTACGCCTATCCGCACGATTTCAACCGCATGGGACTCGCACTTGAGAAGGCGGGGCTCGTCAGAGTGTCGCACGTAGGTAACGCCGTGACGAGAGTCTTCCGCATGCGGGACCTTCTGCACTATGCGCTTGACAACTATTCCCTCTCCTACAACCTTTTCGCCGAGGCGCCCGAGGGCAAAACGGTTCTCCCCGACGGCGAGGAAGTTACGATGCTTTATAAGGACGGCGCGGACAGAGACGACCTTGCGGTTTGGTCGGTTGTCGACGCATCGAAGCTTTATACGAAGGACGGAAAGCTTACT